>CAKKSP010000013.1 GCA_919902045.1 Omnitrophica bacterium GWA2_41_15
CCGACATGTTCACTGAATTGGCCTTGGAAGTCGCGGAACTTTTGGTTAGAGAGGGCTTTGATAGGAGCGGTATAAATTGCCCCGATATTGTTTTGCAGGCAAGTGGTGATTACATGTTCGGCAATTACGGTTTTTCCGGCGCCGGTAGGAGCGCTGACAATGACTGAAAATCCCTGATTAATCTGGTCTATAGCTTCCTGTTGAAATCGATCATATTGCATAATAATAAAGTATACGGCTTTATGCTTATTTGGGCAAGATAATTATAAAGCTATTTTTGCCTCCAGGATATTGCTCGCGTGCTGGATTATTTTCGCCGTGCACTACGGTTTACTCCTCGTATACGCAGGAATTCCACTAGTTCCTTAACGAATGTCAGTTCCTGCGTCTACTTCGTCGTAATACCTTGTGCACATTTGGCAAAAAAATCCTAATGCACGCTACGCAATATCCTGTAGGCAATATTGCTAAAATCTACATTCTTGCTCGCCGAAGCCTTGTGGCGGGCGCTCGCTAGAATTGACATGAGATTATATATATTACAATCAGCGGGTGGTTTAGTATGTTTAAGCAGCACGTTAGAAAGCTCTTGCGGGCATGGATCCGCCGATATTACTGTGGCGGGGAGCAAGAGCTCTCTACCCGAGCGCAGATTTTCCACGCCGGGGAAAATCAAGCGGTGCTGCGTAAACATACTAAGACTGGACCCGCCGAATAAAATACTAGAGGGGATAGGTTTGAGATTAAGCCGGGGACAACACCCTTAGCTTTAGCTTGAAGGGTGTCCCCGGAGCAAGATAAATTACTTGTTAAGATAAGATAAGCTGGTATAATACAGTTAATTGAATAACTACTGTTTATCCCCCCTAATAAAAATAAAGAAAGGAAAATATGATTAAAAGGACTCTGTGGATTATGGCTGTGCTCTCTTTAACAACGCAGGTATTTGCGGCAAAAAATGAATTTTCTCTCCAGGTAAAAGGCTCAGATACCATGGTTAATTTGGGGCAAGCCTGGGCTGAAAAGTATATGGAAAAATATCCGGCTGATTTAATTGCTGTAACAGGAGGCGGCTCCGGAACAGGCCTCTCAAGTTTGATAAGCGGTAGCTGCGATATCGCGATGAGCTCAAGAGATATCAAAGAAAAAGAGATTGCACTTGCCAAAGGCAAAGGAATTAATCCTTATGAAATCAAAGCAGCTTTAGATGGCTTAGCCGTAATAGTTCATCCTTCTAACCCTATAGATAAACTTACTGTTAGCCAATTATCAGATATTTTTATCGGTAAGATTACTAACTGGAAAGAACTTGGCGGAAAAGATGAAAAAATTGTAATTTTGTCCCGCGAGGTCAATTCCGGCACGCACGTTTATTTTAAAGAGCACGTATTAAGAAAAAATGATCCAAATAGTAAAGAGGAATTTATGCCAGAAGCTTTGATGCTTTCTTCTTCACAGGCAATTGCCGATGAGGTGGCAAGCAATCCTGCCGCAATCGGTTATTATGGCATGGGTTATATTTCATCAAAGCAAAAAGCAGTGGCAATTGCAAAAGACCAAAATTCAGAATATATTAAGCCTGTAATAGAGAATGTCATAAGCGGGAAATATCCAATATCTAGGCCGCTTTTTCTTTACACAAATGGAGCGCCTATTGGGTTAGTTAAAAAATTTATTGATTTTACACTTTCAAAGGAAGGGCAGGAGATTGTTTTGGCAACTGATTTTGTTCCGGTTGTAAAGTAAAAAGCATGCGCAAGATCAAAGAATTTTTTATTGAGAAGCTGATTCTGATTTGCGGTTTGGCTTCGATATTTTTTGTCGTGCTGATTTTTTTATTTTTATTAAAAGAGGGGCTTTCGGTGTTTATTACCGTAAGCCCTTTTAAATTTTTATTTGGCAAGAGCTGGTATCCGATATCCGAGCCTGCACAACTGGGAATATTGCCTTTGATCATGGGTTCTTTATTAGTTACTTTGGGAGCAGCGGTAATTTCTGTTCCTATTGGTGTAGGCTGCGCAATTTATATTGCAGAAGTGGCTCCGCTAAAGTTAAAGGAGATCCTTAAGGCAAGTATTGAGTTATTGGTTGCAATTCCAAGCGTAGTTTTAGGTTTTATTGGCATGGTGACACTTGTACCTTTAATAAAAAATGTTTTTCACCTGCCGACAGGTTTAACTGCGTTGTCAGGTTCGATCATGCTTGCTTTTATGGCAATGCCTACGATAGTTTCAATTGCAGAGGATGCTTTGTATTCTGTACCAAAAAATTATAAAGAGGGTGCGCTTGCTTTAGGGGCAACGCGTTGGCAGATGATCTGGCGCGTAATGCTTCCGGCGGCATCAAGCGGGATAGTGGCTGCGATCATGCTTGGTATAGGAAGGGTAATCGGAGAAACCATGGCAGTAATGATGATTACCGGAAACTCAGCGGTTCTACCTAAGAGTATTTTGGTCCCGGTTAGGACGCTTACTGCAACAATTGCTGCGGAGATGGGAGAGGCAGTTGTAGGAAGCGAACATTATTTTGCGCTTTTTAGTATTGGGATCGTACTTTTTATCATAAGTTTTGCAATTAACGTAACCGCAGATTTATTCCTGCATAAAAGGCAATGAGGAATCCACAGAGAACAGAAAAAATCGCATTCTTTTTTTTATTACTCTCAACTCTTTTGATTGTTGTACCTGTTGGGTTGGTAGTAGTGATTATTATCCAAAAAGGGCTTCCGGCAATAAATTGGCAGTTTCTTTCCGATATGCCGCGCCAAGGTATGCGCGCAGGTGGTATTTTCCCGGCGATTATCGGGACATTATATCTTGTATCCGGGGCAATTGTTTTTGCTTTGCCAATAGGTTTACTTGCGGCAATATATTTAAGTGAGTATGCCAGGGATAACCTGTTAACCAGAATTATCAAGCTTGCTATAATAAATCTTGCCGGTGTTCCTTCAGTAGTATACGGGCTTTTTGGATTGGCTTTATTTGTTGTATTTTTTAAATTCGGCGTTTCTATACTTTCCGGTTCACTGACCCTTGGAATCATGATTTTACCGATAATTATTACATCCTCTCGCGAGGCTTTAGAAAGTGTACCGCAAACATTTCGCGAAGTAAGTTTATCTTTAGGTGCCAGTAAATGGCAGACGATCAGGTATATTGTCTTGCCTAATGCAATTCCGGGGATATTAACCGGGACGATTTTAGGTTTAGGAAGGGCAGCAGGCGAGACTGCGCCGATTTTATTTACGGTAGCTGCATTTTATCTTCCGAGGTTGCCGGGCTCAATCTTTGATCAGGTAATGGCGCTTCCGTATCATCTGTATGTTATTTCAACACAGGTGCCTAATGTGGATGAGAAAACAAGATACGGGACTGCTTTTGTATTATTAGCACTTGTTTTAACGATGAATTTAGCAGCTATAGTCATACGTTATAGATTCAGAAAGAAAAAGAAATGGTAAAAGTTGACGTAAAAGATCTTAGCATATGGTTTGGAGCTATCGCAGCTTTAAAAAATGTAAGCTTGCAGGTAAAGGCTAATGAAATCCTAAGCATTATCGGGCCTTCAAATAGCGGTAAGACTACTTTTTTAAGGATGCTTAATCGTTTAAATGACCTGAATCCGAATTTCCGTATAGAGGGAGAGGTTGTATTTGATGGCAGCGATATTCGAAAACAAGATATTGAAGTTTTGCGTAAGAATATCGGGATGGTTTTTGCCTTGCCTTTACCACTGCCGCTTTCTATTTTAGATAATGTTGCTTACGGCGTGAGAATGCACGGAATGAAAAATAAAAAACAGATTGCGCAGAAAGTAGAGGATTCTTTAAAGCAGAGCTATCTTTGGGAAGAGGTAAAAGATAGATTAGATGAATCTGCTTTTAAGCTTTCAGGAGGACAGCAGCAGCGTTTATGCATTGCAAGGACGCTTGCGGTAGAGCCGCAGGTGATCTTGTTTGACGAGCCTTGTTCCGGGCTTGATCCGATATCAACGGCAAAAGTAGAAGACGCTATGGTAGAGTTAAAAGAAAAATATACGCTGATACTGGTGACGAATAATGTTAAGCAGGCAGCCAGAGTCGGGGACAGGACAGCGTTTTTTTTAAACGGTGAGTTAGTTGAGCTTGATAATACGGATAAGATTTTTACTGCCCCAAAAGATAAGCGTACTGATGGTTACATCAGGGGAAAATTCGGATAATGGGAAAAATTACAACTAAAAATTTAAATCTTTGGTATGGAGCATTTCAGGCCATAAAAAATATTAATTCTACTTTTGCAGAAAAAAATATTACTGCGATTATCGGGCCTTCCGGATGCGGGAAATCTACTTTGCTTCGGGTTTTTAACCGGATGAATGATTTGATTGATGGTGTGCGCATGACAGGTGAAGTTTTATTTGATAAAGAGAATATTTTGGAAGAGGCTGCGGATTTAGTAGTTTTGAGAAAAAAAATCGGAATGGTATTCCAGCGGCCTAATCCATTTCCGCTTTCGGTTTATGAGAATATTGTTTTTGGCCAGAGAATCCACGCGGATATAAATAAGCGCAGCGTCCTAGATGAGATCGTAGAAAATAGTTTAAAAAGTGTGCTTTTGTGGGATGAATTAAAAGATAAACTCAAACAGTCAGCTCTGCGTTTATCTCTAGAACAGAAGCAGCGGCTTTGTATCGCCAGGCTAATTGCGGTAAAACCGGATGTGTTGTTGATGGATGAGCCTTGTTCAACGCTTGATCCGCAGGCAACTGCCAGGGTTGAGGAGTTGATGCGGGAGTTAAAAAATAATTATACGATCATAATTGTCACACATAATATGCAGCAGGCAGCGCGGGTATCAGATGATACGGGTTTTATGCTGCTGGGAGAGTTAATCGAATTTGGGAAAACAGAGCGGTTATTTACTACTCCGCAGGATAAGCGTACGGAAGATTATATTACTGGAAGGTATGGTTAATTTACACCCGGCGCAATCGGAATGTGCGCCGGTGTTGCCTAACTGGCAAGGAGGGTAATATGGAAAGACATTTTGATCAGGAATTAGACCTATTAAATAAAGAGATTCTAAAAATGGGAGTGTTGGCAGAAGATGCGATTTTTAAATCCATCGAAGCTTTGAAAAACCGGGATAAGAAAATCGCAGAAACTGTAATAGGGGATGACGTTAAAATCGATAATCTTGAATTAGAGATTGATGAGAAGTGCGTTGATTTAATTGCGCGTTATCAACCTGTGGCTAAAGACCTTAGATTTATTACGACCGGGATGAAGATAAACGCCGAGCTTGAGAGGATAGCTGATATTGCAGTCGATATCGCTCAACGCGTGCTAGAACTGCTTGATAAGCCTTTACTTAAACCGTTAGTTGATATACCTAAACTTACAACTATTGCGCAGAAGATGGTTAAAGATGCCGTGGATGCGTTTATAAGAGGAGATTGTGATTTAGCAAAGTTAGTGCTTAAGACTGAGCCTGAAGCGGATAATCTGCGCGACTTGATTCAGAGCGAGTTGGTTAATGATTATATGTCTAAAGATGGTAATTCTGTGCCAAGGGCAGTACAGCTTTTTTTGATTACCCGTTTTCTTGAGCGTGCCTGCGATCATGCCACCAATATCGCAGAGGATGTGATTTACATGGTGCGGGCAGAAATCGTCAAGCACCATCCGGAAAAGTTATAGTTATTTCCGATTTAGGGATATTTCTTCAGGGACATTTCTTAACAGGTGAATTACTTGTTTAGAAATGTCCCTAACTCTTTTAAAGTTATTGATTTATCGGCCAAAACATATAAAATGAAATACAATGGGTTACGAGGTAGCGTTAACTAAGGCTTGGGAAAAGGTTGCAGCACTAGGATTAACAAAAACTGAAACGAAGTTTTTAGCAGATACTTACAGTGTTGATCTTGAGGCGCGCAAGGTTTTTTCCCTATCTTGTAATACAGCGGCAAAAGATTTTACCACTATCCTTATCTTACATTACTTGGCAGTTTCGCTAAAAGGCCTGCCTGCTTTAACTAACGAGTGGGCTTCTTTTAAGGAGCTATCCGGGATTGAAGGATATGCGGAAGCATTCCGTCAGCGCTCAATTTTGCCTATTTTACATAAATACGGCCGAAATCCTTCGGAAATTCTTTCGGTATTAGAAAGATTCCCCGGTAAAAGAGTTAACGAAGCTGATATAGGAATTGTTGTTGAGGTTTTTGCGCAGGTTCCGGTAATGATCTTGCTTTGGCGATCAGATGATGAGTTTGGCCCGGAAGCATCAATTTTATTTGATAAAAATATTAACCGGATATTTTGCATTGAAGATATTGTAGTATTAGCTGGTTTAATAGCTTCGCAATTATAGGAAGGAAGCAAAATGAAATTAAAATTTTT
>CAKKSP010000014.1 GCA_919902045.1 Omnitrophica bacterium GWA2_41_15
TATATGGGAAACTATAAAATTCTTTTAAGCGAAAAAGATATACCGGATTCTTGGTACAACGTTATTCCTGACCTGCCTTTTTCTTTGCCGCCAGTATTGCATCCTGGTACAGGCAAGCCGATTACTGTTAATGATCTTCGCCCAATTTTCCCTCTGGGTTTAATAGAGCAGGAGATGAGTCCTAAGCGTTTTATTACTATCCCTGCACCTGTAAAAGATGTTTATCGGTTATGGCGGCCGACTCCTTTGCGCCGGGCCTATAGGCTTGAAAAAGCGCTGAAAACCCGTTGCCGTATATATTATAAAGATGAAAGTGTCTCTCCTACAGGCAGCCATAAAACTAACACTGCGGTTGCTCAAGCCTATTATAATAAAAAAGAAGGGGTCAAAAGATTAGTTACAGAAACCGGCGCCGGCCAATGGGGTTCAGCATTAAGTTTTGCCTGTAATGTATTTTCTCTTGGCTGTAAGGTTTATATGGTTAAGGTAAGCTTCCATCAGAAGCCGTTTCGTAAATCATTAATGCATATTTGGGGAGCAGATGTAATCGCTTCCCCTTCAGAAAATACTGATAGCGGTAAGAAAATCTTAGAGCAGGACCCGCACTCGCCAGGAAGCCTAGGAATTGCAATTTCCGAGGCAGTTGAGGAAGCCGCTAAAAATAAAGAAGCCAATTATTCTTTAGGCAGTGTTTTAAATCATGTGCTCATGCATCAGACGGTTATCGGCCTGGAAGCCAAAAAGCAGCTTAAACTGATCAAGGAAAAACCGGATTATCTGGTGGCTTGTGTAGGCGGAGGAAGTAATTTTGGAGGATTTGTTTTTCCTTTTATAAAAGATAAACTTAAAAATTCAAAGCTTTCAATTATTGCTGCTGAACCAACGGCTTGTCCTAGCCTTACAAAAGGTATTTATGATTATGATTTTGGGGATACTGTTGGGCTTACGCCGTTACTTAAGATGTTTACCCTTGGACATACTTTTATCCCTCCCGGGATTCATGCCGGGGGTTTGCGTTATCATGGCTGCTCTCCCATTGTCAGCGCGCTAATGAAAAATAAGATTATTGAAGCCCGTGCCTGCCAGCAGCTTGATGTTTTTAAGGCAGCGCTTTTCTTTGCGCAGGCAGAAGGAATAGTCCCTGCTCCGGAAACAGCCCATGCCATTAAGGTCGCAATAGATATCGCGCGCAAAGAGCGTAATAATTCCCGTTGTATCGTAATCAATTTCAGCGGGCATGGATTCCTTGATTTAGGCTCCTACGATAAATTTATCGCAGGAGAACTAACAAATTACGCCCTGCCTACAAGCGAAATTAAAAAGGCCCTGCACAACCTTCCTATAAAATGAAGATTGCGGTAATCGGAGCCGGTGCAATCGGTAGTTTAATAGCTGCCCATTTAAAAAACAAAGATGAAGATATAGTTTTGGTGGGCAGGCCCCTGCAAACCATTCCAAATACAAAAAATATAATTAAGGTCTCCGGAGTAAAGGGGAATTTCCAGGTAAATGTTCCCCTTTTAAACAGGCTTTCTTTTTCTCCTGATTATGTTATCCTGGCCACAAGGACTCAGGATTTAAAAAGTGCAATAAAAGAAAATCTTGAATTCTTGATTAACACTACGGTAGTTACTACCCAGATTGGTTTACAAGCCGATGAGATTGTCTGTCGTTATTTCCAAAAAGATAAGATTATCAGCAGTATTATTATGTTTGGGGCAACGTATCTGGAGCAGAATAAAGTAGTGCAGAATCTTGAAGGGGCTTGGGTTATCGGAGATATTTTTGAAAATAAAATCAGCGAAGAGATGCTCGACTTGAGCATGATTTTAAATAAGGCGTTTCAGACTGTGATTAGCCAGGATATAAAAGGGATGAAATATCTCCAGGTTTTTGTCAACGCCAATAATTGTATTCCGGCGGTTTTAGGCATAAGCATGCAAGAAGCTTTTAAGGATTTATCCATAAGCAAGATTAGCGTTGCGGTATGGAAAGAAGGTTTTGAAATTATTTCCCGAATGGGTATAAAACTTGCTTCACTTCCGGGTTTCCCAGTAGAAAATTTAAATAAATTTGCTGTTTTACCGGCAGATGAGGCAGCTAAAGAATTCTCTAGGGCGATGCTTAGTATCAGTAACGATCCGCTTTACGGGACAATCCTCCAGAGTATTAAGCGCGGCCGCCCCTCGGAAATAGATTATATTAACGGAGAATTTTTGCGTTTGGCAAAAGCTAATGGTTTAAGCGCCAGGCTCAATGAAAAGCTTATAGAATTAGTGCAAGAGGTTGAGAAAACTAAGAAGTTTTTTACTAAAGAAGAATTTTTATCTGCTGTTTCTAGCTTCTAATAATTAAAATGCTTGCCAAAGAAAACTCCTTAAGAGAAGAAATCATTGAGATCGGCAAAAAACTTTATGACCGGAAACTTGTGGTAGCCCGTTCCGGTAACCTTAGTATATGTTTAGATGAGAACAATATCTTAGTTACTGCAACCGGATCAAGCCTTGGCCATCTTAGCAGTGAAAATGTAATAAAAGTTGATATTAGAGCAGAAGTTGATATAAAAAAAGAACGCGTTACTTCAGAGTATCCACTGCACAGCTTGATTTATAAAAATTTTCCGCACAAGACTGTAATACACTGCCACCCAAGTTTAACCAATGCTTATTTTGCCGTAAACGATGATTTAAAAGCGCTTACTTTTGAAACCCGGCTTTATCTTCCTGATATTCCGGTTGTTCCTCAGGATACTCCGACAGTCACCAAGCCCGAAGCAGTAATTGAGGCACTTAAGAAAAGTAATTTGATAGTGTTAAAAAATCACGGAGTAGTTGCTTGCGGAAACAATTTCCTTGATGCCTTCTTTCTGGTTGAAGCCCTTGAGGAGGCAGTAAAAACCCTCGCGGTAGCGCGGTTGTTTAAGAAAGATATCCTCGATAATTTAGATAATGCACTAAAGAGAGATTTAGGCTAACTATAGGGACACTTTTTAACATGCAATTTAAATTTTAAAAAGTGTCCCTAAAATATTTAATGGAAAATAATCTTAGAAAGATGCTCGATATTAAAGATTTTTCTTTAGAGGAATTACGGGTTTGGCTAAAAAACTGCGGTGAACAAGAGTTTCACGCCAGCCAGATTTTTTCCTGGATTTATAAAAAACAGGTGCAAGCTTTTGACCAGATGTCTGATTTATCGCAGGAGTTACGAAAGAAGCTCAAAGAGAGTTTTTTTATTTTTGGCTCGACACTTAAGAAACAGGAAATTTCTGGCGATGGTACGGAAAAATTTCTTTTTTCCTTAAAAGATGTAGTAAAAGATGTTAAGTTTGTTGAAACAGTGGTTATTCCGGCTGAAGATAGGGCTACCGTATGCCTTTCCTGCCAAGCGGGGTGTAGATTTGGTTGTAAATTTTGCGCCAGCGGCCTTTTAGGTTTTAGCCGTAATTTAAGTTGCGGTGAGATTATTGAACAGGCGCTTTTTATAAAAAATTACCTTGCAAAAAAAGCACTAACCCATGTTGTAATGATGGGGACAGGAGAGCCGCTGGATAATTACGATAATGTAATTAAAGCCGTAAAAATTATTAATAGTAAAGAAGGGATTAATATTGGAGCCCGGCGCATAACTATCTCAACATGCGGCTTAGTTCCGGGGATAAAAAGGCTGGCCGAAGAAAAAATGCAATTTGAGCTTTCTGTTTCTTTGCACGCGGGCACAGACGCTGTGCGCTCACGTATTATGCCGGTAAATAAGATCTATCCGTTGAAAGAATTAGTATTTGCCTGTAAAGAGTATATATGTAAAACAGGCAGGCAGATTACCTTTGAATATGTTATGATTAAAAATCTAAATTCATCATTGCAAGAGGCCGAAGGTTTGGTTAGAATGGTAAAGCAACTTGGGCTTGTTAAGATAAACCTTATCCCGGTTAATCCGGTTCCGGAATACAGAATTGAGCCTCCGAACAAACTGGAAGCAATCCTATTTAAAGATGCGCTTATAAAAGCAGGGGTGAATGTTACTTTGCGTAAGGCGCGGGGACAAGATATTTTAGCTGCTTGTGGGCAATTGAGGTTACGTTATGAAAAATAAAGTTGGTTTAGCGTTTGTTTTATTAATTATTGTTGTTTTTTGTAGTGCCTGCGGCTATCGGATTAAACATCAAAATGCTCCGGGAGAATTAATTGTTTGTTTTGGTGACAGCATTACTCTTGGTTATGGTGCCGAACGACAGGAGGCGTATCCTGTAATCCTTGAAAAAATACTCAAAGTCCCGGTAATAAATGCGGGCATAGATTCTGATACTACTACGGAAGCCTTAAAACGCGTTGGATCAGATGTGCTTGGCCGTAATCCGCGTTTGGTAGTTATTGAGATGGGGAATAATGATTTTTTGCGGCGTGTGCCGCTTGAGATAACCCTCAATAATATGCGCGCAATTGTTGATAGAATACAAGAAAAGAAAATCATGGTTGCGATTATGGATATAAGCTTAGGAATAGTTTTGGATGAGTATAAAACAGAATATTATAAGATTGCTAAAGAAAAAGGCGCTATTTTTATTCCCAGCGTAATGGGGGAGATTATTACGACCCCTTCCTTAAAAAGCGATACGATACATCCTAATGCCAAAGGTTATCGGATGATCGCCGAAAAAACCGCTCAAGTCCTCCGGCCGTATTTGAAAGCAAGAAAGTAAAACTTCAAGCTTGTACCTTTCAATTCCGCTCGCTTTAATAGTTTATCAAAAGGGGTCAGGCGCTTTTTT
Source organism: Omnitrophica bacterium GWA2_41_15 (assembly GCA_919902045.1). Classification (GTDB taxonomy): domain Bacteria; phylum Omnitrophota; class Gorgyraeia; order Gygaellales; family Profunditerraquicolaceae; genus CAKKSP01. The sequence continues at coordinate 4,772 of CAKKSP010000014.1, forward strand.
AAAAAAAGTGCCTGACCCCTTTTACACATGCTGGAGGTGGGAGTTGAACCCACACGGGCGTGAACCCACCAGTTTTTGAGACTGGCGTGTATGCCATTCCACCACTCCAGCGTTAAGGAGTTATTTTAGGAATAAATTTTTCGCGGATATTACGGCGCGTAAAATAAAAAACCATCACGCTATGATAAATTATTGAAATTATATCTTTATATTGCGATGGTATGCTGGTCTCAAGCGCTCCGTTAAGGCGGATAATATTAAAAAAGATAAGTATTTTACTTAATACGATCGCCTTAGAGAAAAAGAGCAATAAATTATAACAGGTATTGTTATAACGGAATATCCCGAATCCTAAAGATGAAGAGATCAGCGCCGCTATTACTACAAAAGCCGTAACTTCCGGAGGTTTGGTGTTTATTTGCCGCAGCAAGCTTAAACTAACAGCTATTAAGGTGACTGTGCCGATTAAGATTTCTACCAGAGCAAAACCAATAACTCCTTTTGGATAACGCTTGTTAATGGCTGTCCTCCATAAATTTAGTTGACGCTTGTTATTTTATAATCTAAAATAGCAAAGTCAATAGAAATAAATGTGCTAGGTCCTTCGGACACAGTCCTCAGGACCAAAAAAATTTTTATTGATAAAAATTTTTTTGGGGCTGTAGCTCAGCTGGGAGAGCACCTGCATGGCATGCAGGGGGTCAGGAGTTCAATCCTCCTCAGCTCCATTTTCTCCCGCAAAATTCCAAATCATTTCAGATTTTTCATAAAAGGGATTGGTCAACACATTGTTACCCCCCTGAGCTAAAGAACTAGTATATATATTAAGCAGCGCATCCAGATCAACAGCAGCAGTCATCAATAAGCGTTTATCCAAATCAGGTTTTTTCTCCTGGGCTAACTGCCAAGGTGTTTTATGCTCTTTGTATGTGTTGGGTCGTTCTAGGTTAAAGAATAGCTGGTAAGTATTAGCTTTGTTCATAAAGTCAGCTCTGTCAGTAAAAGTTTCTATTTCATAAAACTCTGTTTCCATGAGGCCGTGTATTGTTTCAACATCTGCCTGCATTCTGTGAGCTCCTGGGAATATAGTGGTATGAAGCTGTCCGGGGATAGATTCTACGGTATTCGTATAAGCTGAAGGCTCTTTAGCGTTCCATGAACCGCAGAATTCAGAGCCGTTATCAGTCTGGCAATAAGTTGGTAAATCAGGTAATGTTTTGTATTTTGTTAACTGATGATTGATGTAGGAAGCAAATAACGTAGCATGTATAAGAGATAGCTCATTGGCAAATCCTAAGAAGAGTATCCCGCAGCTTACTTCTCTGCGGGTATATTGTACCGTAGGCAGGTTTAAACGCTTCATCTGAAGCCAGTATTCGGGAATATCGGTTAAATCTTTAGTATCTTCGCAGGATTGCTGGAACAGATAGAACTGTTTTTTGATTTCACGCAGGTTACGCTTAGTGATATATTTCTTTCTGCGTCGTCGGTTTGATACACCGGCTTCTCTCCAGAACTTACGGATTGTTTTTGGAGCCTGCGTAAGGTTTTCAAGGGTTTTAACTTGCCTTGCTCCTAGACGGCGGTATTTCTTCTGAAGGTTAACGATATGATCTTTGATATGTTGAGCAGTGGCACGAGGAGAGTGATGGGGCCTACGGGATAAATCAACCAATCCGTCATATCCATCTTTTTTAAAACGTTTCATCCATTTGCGTACAACTGTAGGCGATGTATGAAATGCCTTTGCTGCAGGCTTAACACCGTGTTTAAGCGCGTAGCAAACCATCTGGTACCGGTGCAAAAATAATATAACTATAGCCGAGGAGATCATTAACAAAAATGATATACTAATTATTAAAAAAGATACAGGCGGTGACCTCGGCCGTAAGATTTATTTTCGTACAGATTCAGGAGAACTAGAAATAAAAAAAATTGAAAAATCACCCCAATCTAAAGCCATTGAAGAAAAGAAAAAACATTTCACAGCTAATAAAATAAAAGTTTTAATTGTGGATGATTCTGAGACTGTGCGCCAGGTTATTACAGAAGGCCTATCAGGAGATCCGCAGATAGAAGTTATCGGAGGGGCAAGCGACCCATATCAGGCCCGTGAGCTGCTGCTTGAGTTTGATCCTGATGTGATTTGCCTGGATATAATTATGCCCCGGATGGACGGAATAACTTTTTTAAGAAAATTATTTATGTATAAACCAAAACCGGTGATTGTTATAAGCAGCGTAGCCCAAAAAGGGAGCAAGCTAAGGCAGCAGGCACTGGATATTGGAGCGGTTGATGTTTTGGATAAAGAAGAATTAAAAATTTATTCCCAAGAGGCTAAAGTGAGTTTGATGCTGCCTGCAAGAATTAAGGCCGCCGCCGCGGCGGTTTTGGATAAAAAATAAATTAATCTATATGCCTATAGATCTAAATCTTTCGATAAGCGAAAACGAGTATATCGAAATTCGGGATTTGGTTTACGCAAAAAGCGGGATTTGGCTTGGAGAGAATAAAAAAGGCCTTGTAAAAGCGCGGCTTGCCAAGAGAATAAGAACTTTTAATTTTAAGTCGTTTAAGGAATACCAGCAGTTTATTTTAAAAGAAGAGAACTCCGATGAGTTGATTGAGGTGATAAATGCAATCTCAACCAATGTTACTTCTTTTTTTCGCGAGCCGGAACATTTCCAGTTATTAGAACAAGTTATTCTCCCTGAGATAGTAGAAAGAAAATCAAAGGCAGGGCAGAAAAAAATAAGGATATGGTCTGCGGCTTGCTCAAGCGGGGAAGAGGTGTATACGATATTAATGATTTTGCGTGAATATTTCCGCGATGACCATTCCTGGGATATACGGGTGCTGGGAACAGATATTTCTACAAAAGTCTTAGGCATTGCAAAAAAGGGTTGTTATGACCAGGAGAAAATAAAGGACCTGCCGGTTCATTTGCGGAAGAAGTATTTTAATAAATTTTATGACGACGGCAGAGAAATATATTCCGTAAGCGAAGAAATAAAAAAAATGGCAACTTTTGCGCGTTTTAACCTGATGGATGAAAAGTTTGCGTTTCAATCAAAATTAGATATAATATTCTGCCGTAACGCGATGATCTATTTTGATCTGGAATCGCGTAAATGCCTAGTGAAAAAAATTTTTGATTCTATTGATAAAATCGGATATTTTTTTATCGGCCATTCTGAAAGTCTGATCGGTCTGCCTTCAGATTTTAAAATAGTCTCACCGGCAGTTTATAAAAAAATATTATGAACTATTTGGAGAAAAAAAGTTATATTATACAGGCAGGTTATCTGGCAATATCTACAAAGCCGGCTAATTTTTGTGCTGTCTGCGGTAGCGGGGTAGTAGTTATAATCTGGGATAGATTAAGAAGGACCGGAGGTATGGCGCATTGTATTCTTTCCGGTATAAAGACGGGGGAGAAGCCTACTAATTACCACAGTGAATACGCTGTTCCGCGGCTTGCATTTGAAATTTTGCGTAATAATTCGGATACCTCGGAATTAGAAGCGCAGCTTTTTGGGGGAGCAGTGGAAAACCACTCTTTTAAAAAAACCAGGCATATTGTTAATTCTGCAAGAAAAATATTACGCAAGATGCGTATAAATGTAGTTTCCGAAGATGTAGGCGGTATTGTAGGAAGAAAAGTGATATTTAACACTTTTTCCGGAGAGGCGATGGTGCTTAAAACGAAATTGATCCGCAGGTCTGATTGGGCCCCTGAATATTGGTTAGGATATGCAAAAGGTTAAAGTTTTGATTGTGGATGATTCACAGGTTACAAGAAGCATCCTTTTGCGCGAGCTATCTAAAGACCCTGAACTTGAGATTGTTGGCACTGCAGAAGATGCTTATTCTGCAAGAGACAAGATATTAGAGCTTAATCCAGATGTAATTACTTTGGATATCGGTATGCCCCGGATGGATGGCCTGACTTTCCTGGAGAAACTCATGCATTCCCGTCCGATCCCAGTGGTAATACTTAGTGCCTTAGATATGGAAATGGCTGAAGTGGCATTAAAGGCAATTGAATTGGGGGCGATCGAAGTAATGTCAAAATCCGGGTTTAATGCTCCGGGTAAATTTAAAGAAATGGTTACGATTCTTGCGGATAAAATAAAGGCTGCTGCATTAGCAAAAGCAGCCGCTCTTGGTTCTTCCGGCACAATTTTTAACCAAGGGGAACTTGCGCACGCAAAAACAAAAATTGTCGTAATCGGAGCTTCAACAGGGGGTACCGAGGCAGTAAGATTTATACTTAAACGCCTGCCTAATGATTTTCCTCCTATTGTTATCGTACAGCATATGCCGGAGTATATTACTCAAAATTTTGCAGAAAGTATGGATAGAGAATCAAAAATCCAGGTCCGGGAAGCAAAAGATGGGGATGTGCTTAAGCCGGGATTGGCCTTAGTTGCAAGAGGAAATTTCCATCTTACGCTTAAAGGTAACAGCGGAGCTTATTTTGTTCAGGTTAAAGACGGGGAGCTTGTTTGCCGCCAGCGGCCTTCAGTGGATGTGCTTTTCGATTCAGTAGCTGAGTGCGCAGGCGCTGACGCCGTGGGAGTAATTCTTACCGGAATGGGTAAAGACGGCGCAAAAGGCTTATTACATATGAAGGAAAAAGGGGCGTATACAATAGCTCAGGATGAAGCTAGTTGTGTAGTATATGGAATGCCTAAAGAGGCGGTTGAATTAAAGGCAGTAAAAAAAGTTTTACCGCTTGATAAAATTCCTGAAGCGCTTATGGTTTATTTTCAAAAACAAATTTAGGAGGTCTAATATGAAGATACTGGTTGTCGATGATTCTGCGGTACAGAGAAAAATTATTATACAAATTATCCGTCAGGCTGGTTTTAATAATGATGTTTTGGAAGCACAAGACGGCAGGGACGCGATTCAAAAACTCGGGCTTAATTTTAAAGATGTAGGGCTTGTTCTTTGCGATTGGAATATGCCAAATTTGTCGGGCATAGAGTTTATAGAAGGTGTTGCAAAAGTTCCGCAAGTAGCGGCGATACCGTTAATTATGGTTACTACGGAGGGTACGGAAAATAAAATTGAAGAAGCGTATTCTAAACATCCGCGTTTGGCAGGCTATATTATAAAACCTTTTACAGCCGAACAGCTTAAATCCAAAATAGAACCTTTTTTAAAATAATTATGGGGGTGACAATGGAAACAAAAGAGATTTTTATTCAATCTTTAAAAAACGCGGTGATGGAAGTTTTTTCTACTACGTTGTCTTTAATCCCGGAAATAAAGGAAAAAGAATTTGTTTTTGATGGTGAGCAAAAAGAGGTGGTGTTATCTTGTATAGGCCTGGCCGGCGGTATAGAAGGGACGCTTAATTTAATTTTTTCCAGGGATTCAGCCTGTAATATGGTTTCCAGGCTTTTAAATTCCGAACAGGTAGAATTAAACCAAGATGTCTTAGACGGCACAGGAGAAATGGCTAATATTTTTGCCGGTTGTTTTAAACGCCATCTTGAAAGCGCAAAATTTAACTTTGAATTAAGTATTCCTTCAGTTATACATGGAATGGACTCTTTGCATATTGTAAAACTTACTAAAACAGAACAGATAAGCTTATATATTTCATGTCATTATTTTGATCTCTTCTTGGTCTTAGTTATTCCTTCGGAGGTACAGGGTCGTATACGGCCAGAGGAACAGAAAAGAAGCGATCAGTCAAAAGACGTAAGCAAGATCTTAGGTGATCTGACAAAGGAGAAATAAAAAATGCCCGGTAAAAAAATTGATATAATAGAAATTTGTTCAAGCGCCATGTGGGCAGTAGATCAGACGCTTAAGACAATGGCGAATATTGAGATGAATTCTATGCCTGTTTTAAGGCGCGAAGAAGTTTTTAAACTGGTAGTTACCTCATCCCAGGATACGTTTACTTCGATAATAGAATTTCAGCAGGCTTTTACGCAGGAGAAACCGGTAAAAGGGGGTATAGTTTTTTATCTTTCAAGGAGCAATGTCGGTAATTTATTTAAAGGGACATTAGGCCTTGATATGAATTCTTCCGAAGCCGAGATCAAAGATGTCTGTGGAGAGTTTTGTAATGTTATGTCCGGATGTTTTAAGCGGGAAGCTTTTGCTCTGGGGTATGAGGATATCAAACTTTTAAGCCCCAAAAATTATTTTTCCAGTATTAATCTGGATCTTGATATAAAAGCAATCTGTAAATACCGTTTTAGTTTTTCAAAAGAAGAAAAGGCTTTACTTATTATGGATGTTTTTGCAGAGGGAAGCGTTTAACTGTCAAGAGGAGAGGATAAAAAATGGCAAAGCTTAATTGTTGGGACGTTAAAAAATGCGGAAGGCAGCCGGGAGGGATAAAAACTGCAGAATTAGGGGTTTGTCCGGTGGCATTGGAAGTCAGGTTGTCCGGGGTTCACGGAGGCACTAATGGCGGCAGGGTTTGTTGGGTTATTGCAGGAAGTTTGTGCGGAGGGCAAGTCCAGGGGAGTTTCGCCACAAAATTAGGAAATTGTATGAACTGTGAATTTTATAAAATGGTAAAGGTTGAGGAAGGCGATAAGTTTATTCTTTCTAAGGATCTTCTGATACGCATTCCTGCTAAGAGTAAATAGGTTGCAGTAGTAACGAAAGCTTCGTATGCGTTTAGGAGTACATATATCAGGTGACAAAACTCTTCTTGAAACCATAGGCCACGCGGTGAGGTTGGGGTGTGAGACTATGCAGATTTTTGTTCATAGTCCTCAACAATGGCGCACAGAAAATTTTTCCGGAGAAGAATGTAGCAAGTTTCGCAGCGAGCTTAAAAGTTCCGGGCTTAATCCTCTTTTTGTGCATATCTCCTACCTGATTAATCTGGCATCTCCAAATCCGAAACTTTACCATGCTTCTATTAATGCCTATATTGAAGATATCAAAGAGGCAGAATCACTGGGCGCAGATTATATTGTTACGCATATGGGTAGCCACAAGGACACCTCGGAAGAAGCTGGTATTAAAAGATTTATTAAGGCACTTAATACTATTATTAGCGAAACTAAGAACTGTTCGGTTAAGATATTACTTGAAAATACTTCTGGATCCGGCTCATGGTTAGGGTATAATTTTACTCATCATAAAAAGATTATTCAGGGCCTTGATGATAAAGGTCGGGTTGGGCTTTGTCTTGATACTGCGCACGCATTTTTAGCCGGATACGACTTGAGTAAAAACGAGGGGTTTGATAAGATGATCAAAGAAATAGATGAGGCAGTAGGTTTAAAATGGGTGAGGTTGGTGCATTTAAATGATGCTGACGGTAAATTAGGGGCAAAGCATGACCGGCATCAGGAGATTGGAAAAGGCGGGATCGGTTTAGAAGGAATTAGGCGGGTTCTGCAGCATCCGGCTTTAAAAGACCTTCCGTTTATACTTGAAACTCCTAAATCAGGAGATGACGATGACTTGCGCAATCTTAAGATAGTAAGAGAATTAGCTGAGGGCAGGTAGCAATGGTTTACAAAATACTTCTTGTTGATGATGATAAAGATATGACTGATTCGCTAAATTCAGCGCTTACGCGTCATGGATATGAGGTAGGAATAGCTAATGACGGAGAAGAAGCGCTTATTAAAGTGGGGTTAGAAAATCCCGATATAGTGATACTTGATTTGATGTTGCCTAAGTTAAACGGTTTTGATGTTTTAAAATCTATCCGCAGCAGGCAGAACAAAAAATGGTGTCCAATAATCATAGTCTCTGCAAAAGCGGAACTTGAAGCGATGAAGCAATGTTATACTCTTGAGGCAGACCATTATTTAACTAAACCTTGCACTTTAGATAATATTTTACGCGGGATTGAAACCATGATTTCCCTTATTCCTTTACGAGTGGGTAATTAAATGCCAAACGAATATTTTTTTAAAGAAGTCGAGAGCAAGTGGCAGGAATATTGGCAGGAGAAAAAAATCTTTCAGGCTGAAGTACAGAAAAATAAGCCTAAATATTATCTGCTTGAGATGTTTCCCTATCCTTCCGGTAGAATCCATATGGGGCACGTACGCAATTATACTATTGGGGATGTTGCGGCGCGTTTTAAGATGATGCAGGGGTACAATGTCCTGCATCCGGCAGGGTTTGACGCGTTTGGCCAGCCGGCAGAGAATGCTGCGATTAAAAATAAGGTTGATCCCAAAGAGTGGACGCTTAAATGTATTGATTGGATGCGCCATGAGTTGAAAAAAATGGGATATTCTTATGATTGGGGGCGGGAAGTTTCTACCTGTCTGCCAGATTATTATAAATGGAATCAGTGGATATTTTTAAAGATGTATGAGAAAGGCTTAGTTTATAAAAAAGCCTCGCTTGTTAACTGGTGCCCGGATTGTCAGACTACTTTGGCAAACGAAGAAGTTATCGACGGAAAATGCTGGCGCTGTAAAAAAGAGGTAGAGCAAAAAGATTTAGAGCAGTGGTTTATAAAAATAACCGCTTATAAGGAGAGGTTGCTTGAGGATTTAAGTAAGCTTTCTGAATGGCCGCAGCGTGTGCGTTCGATGCAGGAGAATTGGCTGGGCAAGAGCGAAGGGGTAGAGATTTATTTTCGTTTAAAAGAAAGTAATGAAGCGATTCCGGTTTTTACCACGCGCATAGATACGATTTTCGGCGCAACTTATATTGTGCTTGCGCCTGAACACCCGCTTGTAAAAAAGATTATTAAAGGTAAATTCGTAGAAAAAGAAATACTGGCCTTTATAGATAAAGTAAGTAAAGAAAGTAAAGTAGTGCGTGCAGCGTCTGATGTAAAAAAAGAGGGGCTTTTCACCGGTAGTTATGCTGTTAATCCCGTTAATAATGAAACTATCCCTATTTGGATTGCCGATTATGTTTTAATGGAATACGGAACCGGTGCGATCATGGCAGTACCGACGCATGACCAGCGGGATTTTTTGTTTGCCAAAGAGCATGGGTTGCCGATGAGGATTGTAATTCAGAGGACAGAGGACAGAGGGCAGAGGGCAGAGGATTTAATTGAAGCATATGATGGAGATGGGGTACAGGCAAATTCGGCGCAATTTGACGGCCTGCAAAATCAGGAGGCAAAGAAAAAAATCGCCGAGTGGATGGAGGAAAAAGAGATTGGTAAGTGCGTGGTAAATTGGCGGTTACGTGATTGGTTGATCTCCCGTCAGCGTTATTGGGGGACACCTATCCCGATGATATATTGCGATAAATGCGGGGTAGTTCCTGTCCCTGAAAAAGACCTGCCGGTTAAATTACCCGATAAGATTGAGATTTCCGGTAAAGGTGGAAGCCCTTTAAGCTTTGTAAAAGATTTTGTCGATGTAAGATGTCCACATTGCCAAGAAAAAGCTAGGCGTGAAACCGATACCATGGCAACTTTCTTTGATTCCTCCTGGTATTTTCTGCGTTTCTGTTCGCCCAAAGATGAAAGCGTTCCTTTTAAAAAAGAGGAAGCCGGTTATTGGATGCCCGTAGACCAGTATATCGGTGGGATAGAACATGCGGTATTACATCTTCTTTATTCACGGTTTTTTACTAAATTTTTAAAAGATATAGGTTGGGTGGGTATAGAAGAGCCGTTTACGCGCTTACTTACCCAAGGTATGGTTTTAAAAGACGGGGAAGTAATGTCAAAGTCGCGCGGAAATATTGTTGACCCGGATACGATTATAAAAAAATACGGCGCAGACACGTTAAGGCTTTATATATTATTTGCCGCTCCTCCTGAAACAGAGATGGAATGGTCAGAGCGCGGCCTTGACGGGGCGTATAAATTTTTAAACCGGGTTTTCCGGTTGTTGGATCATCTTGGAAAAAGTAGTGAACCTGCTCCGGAAGTAGTCAAAAAAACACATTTGGTTATTAAAGAAGTCAGCAGTGGTATTGCCAGTTTTAAGCTTAATACTTCTATCTCAACTATTATGGAGTTGGTGAACGTGATTTATCAGCATCTTGATACTGATATTCGTGAGGCAGTCGAGGTAGTTGTGCGTTTGCTTTCTCCTTTTGTGCCGCACATGGCTGAAGAAATGTGGCAGCGCCTGGGGCACAGTGGCAGTATACTGGAAGCGCAGTGGCCTGTTTTTAAGGAAGAGTTTTTAATAGAGGATATTGTTTCAGTAGTAGTGCAGATAAATGGAAAATTAAGAGGAAAATTTGAGGTACCCGTTGATATTGCAGAAGATAAGCTTAAAGAATTAATCCTGTCTGATCCCAAAATTAAGTCCTGGATTGAAGGAAAGCCAATCAAGAAACTCATCGTTATCCCCCATAAACTCGTCAATATCGTCATCTAACCTCCAAAAGGGGCCAGGCACCTTTTCTAAAAAAGCGCCAGGCACTTTTTTAGCAGGGCCCTTTCAGATTCCATAGTTAAAAATTTTTAATATATTTTCGTTAGATTTTACCTCGTTTGTCGTCTATTAGTGTGGAAGGAGGTAAGATAATATGCCAAGAGCACCTAGAATTTGGTTTCCAGGAGCAGTATATCACATTATCCAGCGTGGCGTTGATCAGCAAGAGATTTTTAGGCAGGAAGGCGATCGCAGGGATTTTTTAAATATTGCAGAGGAAGTAAAAACAAAGATGCCATTTAAGGTTTATCTCTATGTATTGATGGATAATCATTACCATATGACAATAGAAACTCCCGAAACTCATATTTCGCAAATTATGCATGCTATAAATAGCGTTTATGCTGCAGAATTCAATAAAAGATACGGCCGGAAAGGCCATCTTTTCCAAAGCAGGTTTAAAGGAATATTGGTAGATAAGGATAATTATCTAATAGAATTAAGCCGGTACATACATTTAAATCCAGTAAAGGCTGGGTTAGTGAACGATCCAAAAGACTATGTCTGGAGTAGCTACGGGAATTATATTAATAAAAGAGACGACTTTTTTGTTGATACGGAATTAATCTTGGCATCATTTAAAAGCGGTTCTTTGGATAGCAATAAGAGGTATGAATATTTTGTAAACGAAAAATTAAATATTAATAATCAAGAGCCAGATTGGTTGCATAAAAATACAAAAAGACGAAGATTTTTAGGGAGCGGTAACTTTATTAATATGGTATTAGAAAAAGGGGCCAGGCACCTTTAAGGGGTGAGCATGTTAGATTTTACGAAACAAGAGAAAAAAGTGCTTATTTTTTTGGCAGCTGTGGCAATTTTGAGTATGGGGGTTAATTATCTGGAAAAGATTAATCCTCAAACCAGCCGTCTGCTTTCCTGCCGCGAGCTTTTTAGGGTTAATATAAATAATGCAACTTATGAAGAATTAGTTTATACGGCTAAAGTATCACCGCATTTGGCTAGGAATATTCTTTTCCGCCGGCAGGAAATTGGCGCTTACAGAAATTGGGATGAGTTAGGCAGTGTCCGAGGAATCGGGGAAACCCGGCTTAAGAAGCTTAAAGAGGCTTTAGAAATCGAATGAAATATCCTTTATTAGTTTTAAGCGTTTTATTATCAACTGGGATTGTCCTTGCTTATAATTTAGAGCCGGTATTTTTTGTGTATTATTTTTGCTCTGGGGTGAGTTTATTGATTTGCCTGCTGGTTTTGAATAAAGAAAAAATATTTAAGATTTTTTTGTGTTTTTTGATAATTTTTCTTGGCGCTGCGCATTTTTCTAATTCTCTGCGGAAGCCGTTTACGCGTTTAGGTCCGGATACGATTATCGAAGGAGTAGTTTTAGAGCCTTTTTTATCTAAAGAAGAAAGCAAAAACATCCTTATTTATACATCAAACCTGGCGCTTATCTGGGCTCAGATTAAACCTAAAATGAAAATTTCCTCGGGTGAAAAAATTGTATTGCAGGGAGTATTTAAAAATTATCCAAAAAAGGGGAAAACTCAGCTGTATTTTCAGGCAGATACAGTAAGATTGTTAGGCAAAGGGAAAATCCCCTTGCTATGGCAGATAAAGCGCAAATTTTATTTAATGAGAGAGTCTTACGCGCAAATTTTTCAGAATAATCTAAGTGGGTTTTCTTCTGCAGTGGCAGAGGCAATGGTTTTAGGAAATAAACGCGCTCTCCCCCCGGGTTTATTAGAAGCAATGAAAACATGCGGAACCGTGCATATCCTGGTTGTCAGCGGATTTAACGTAGGGATAGTAGCAGCTGTAGCGGTATTCTTGTTAAAAATAATATCTTTTCCCAGAAAATTAAGGATTATTCCGTTAGGCCTAACACTAATTTTCTATTGTTTGATTACTGGGGCGACTGTACCGGTGGTGCGTGCTACGATTATGGCGTTATTTTTTCTCGTAGCTTATTTATTCGCTCGCCAGCCGGATATTCTACAGAGCTTAGCGTTTGCTTTATTGATTGTGTTAATTTTTGACCCGCAGGCTTTTTTCGACCTGGGATTACAGCTGTCTTTTGCTAGTGTCCTGGCGATCGTGCTAATATACCCACGGTTAGAAAAGTTAAGCAGATTACCTGAGATTAAGAGCAGGATTTTATCCAATTTAATTTCAGGCGGGTTTGTTTCTTTATCTGCATGGCTTGGGACTGTTGTTTTAACTTTTTATTATTTCGGTACGATTTCTTTTATTGCAGTGATAGCAAATATCCTGATAGTCCCTTTAGCTGCGTTTTTGACGCTTTGTGCGTTTGCGCTGCTTCTCTCAAATTATATCTGTCCGAATTCCGGTTTTATATTTAGCGGCACAATAAAGTTATCTTCTATGATCTTGGCTCGCTTAAGTTATTTTTTTGCCAAATTTCCCGAAGCATACTTTCAGTTTCATCATAAAAATTTTATCAATTGACGAAAGATTTATTTATCCTAAAATAAAGGTGATGATTAAGTTTGAAGAAATTCTCGAAGCAACTTTTGAGTGGATGGCAGTTGTTTTGTTTAAGCCGTTTAATCCAAAAAAATGGCTTATTTTGGGTTTTGCTGCTTTTCTTGCCGGTTATCTAAGCGGTGGATGTAGGCTTAATCTTCCTTTGGAGCCCGATAAAGACACCAAGGCTAACAAGGCATCGTTTTTTAAATCTATCAGCAGTGATTTTTCAGGCAAAACAGGCTTTAGTAATCAGGCGATTAAAGAATCTATCAGCAGATTTTTGCATCAGCCTTATTTTTCCTGGATAATAGTACCGATAGTAATATTTATTCTGGCTTTTATTGTTTTCATAGGTTGGTTATCAGCAAGATTTTGCTTTGTTTTTTTAGAAAATGTTATCAAAAATACCTGCCGTATAAAATCTCCCTTTAAAACACATAAAAAAATCTCCGGGTCATTATTCCGGTTTAACCTGGCAATATCAGGGATTTTTATTATTGTATCTCTGTTAATAGTAGGGGGATGGTTTTTTCATATGCATCTGGCCGGTTTACTAAATTCATACCAGCAAAACTTCGTTCCGATTACTTTAATTAGCATCCCGTATATTCTAATTTTATTTTTCTTTATCTTTTTTGCGCTGATTTTGCAACAATTATTGCAAGATTTTGGTACAGCTTTTATGTATCGGAAAAAAATTCCGGCTTACGCGGCGTTACGCGAAGCTTACAATTTGTTGATTAGCCATAAAAAAGAAATGTTTGTATATTTTTTGTTGAAAATGGGGGTAGCATTCTGCGGTAATATACTTTTAATCTTCGTTTATTTGTTAGCGATAATAATATTGTTGATTCCTATCCTTATTTTAGCCGGATTGGCTTATTTGATTTATATGATTTTACCCGCGATGGCAAAAATAGTTTTTTTAGTGATGATTTCTACAAGCGCGGGAGTGCTTTTTCTTTTTTTGATTTTTTGTTTGATGTGTTTGGGCTTGCCGCTTGCGGTATTTTTGCGTACTTTAAGCCTTAAGTTTTTGGCTCGTTTAAGCCCGGAAGATAATCTTTTTATTTTATGAAATGCTCTAATAATCCTGATAACGAAGCAACAAGAAAATGCAACCGTTGCGGAAAGAATATTTGTCAGCAGTGTTGTACTATTATAAAAGATGAAGTATATTGCCATGATTGTGCGCAAAGTAAACCGATTAACGCAAAAAGCCCTGATAACCATTCCCCGGTTTTGGCGGTAGTTTTAAGCGCGATTTTTTCCGGCCTTGGCCAGATTTATAACGGTCAGGTTGGTAAAGGCGTCTTGCTGTTTTTTACAGGTTGGCTTATTATTCCTTGGGTCATCGGCATATTTGACGCTTATAAGGTGGCCAAGCGTATAAAAAAAGGCGAAATTTCTTTTAAGCCGCGCACTGGCTGCCTGATTATTTTTGCCATTATTTCAATAAGTATGGTATTTATAATATTTTTTCTTGCCATTTTAGTAGCAATTGTTATCCCAAAAATACAATAATCGATTTTTGACCTTAGTATTGACAATCTCCTAACCCTATGTTAGAGTTAAAACCTATGAGAAATCAGATTGTTATCGCTTTATTATTAGTATTTTTCTGCCAAACCTCAGCTTTTTCCTTGTGGATTTGGACCCCTAAGACCGGCAAGTGGATGAACCCGAAGCAAGCGGTTAAATCTAATCCTGACCAGCAGTTGGATTTTGTCAAAAGCCTTTATGATATACGCAATTACGCGGAGGCTAAGCAGGAGATCAAAAAACTTATCAAAGCATATCCGAAATCTGCTGCCGCGGCTGAAGCGCAATATTATATGGGTTTAGTTGAGGAAGCCCAGGAAAATTATTACGAGGCTTTTAAGACCTATCAAAAGGTAATTGTAAAGTATCCGTTTTCTGAGCGTATCCAGGAGATTATTGAGCGGCAATATAAGATAGGTGAGATTTTTATGTCCGGCCAAAAGCGTAAAGCTGCTGGGGTAACTTTACCGGTAGAGAATCCCTCTATTGAGATATTTACCCAGGTAGTTGAGAATTCTACCTATGGGGTGTTTGCTGCCAAGGCACAATATAAATTGGGAATGGTTTTTAAAGGGTTGAGCCGTTATTTTGAAGCAGAAGAAGCGTTTAATAAGGTGATTACTAATTACCCTGAAAGCGAATGGGTGGAAGCAGCGAAATTCCAGCTGGCTGCCTGCCGCGCGGCAGTATCGCGAAGTTCGGATTACGATCAGGAGGCTACCCAGGAAGCCAAAACAAAATTTGAAGATTTTGTAGCAGAGCATCCGGAAGCAGTTTTATCCCGCGAAGCAGAAAAAAATATCCAACAGTTAGGCGAGAAAGAAGCGGAAAGCGGTTTTAATATTGCAAGATTTTATGAGAAACAAAAAGATTCTTCTTCGGCAAAGATTTATTATCAGGATGTAATAGATTCTTACCCCCAGAGCCCCTGGGCAGCTAAAGCGCTTAACAGGATACAGATGATTGAAAGGCAGAAAAAATGAAAAAACAGTTAAGAAATTTTATATTACTGTCTGTCATGCTTTGTATTTCTTATAACATAATAGGTTGTGGTTATACTACCCGTTCGATGATCTCCTCAAAATACCGCACAATATATATAGAACCGTTTTTAAATAAGATTGATATTACACGGGAAAGTGAAGTTTCTTCTAAATATAAAATTTACCGGCCCTCCGTAGAAACTGAAATTTATAAAGCGGTGGTGAATAAATTTCTTTTTGACGGTAACCTTAAGCTGGCTAAGACTGACACCGCAGATCTTATTCTTAAGGGAGAAGTGACAGAATTTCGTCGTGACCCGTTGCGCTATACTGAATCAGACGATGTGGAAGAATATCGGATAAACCTGGTAGTAAATTTAAGCCTTTATGATACTGCTTTGAATACGCTGGTATGGGAAGAAAAAGGTTTTACCGGTGATACTACCTATTTTACCAGCGGCACAAGCGCTAAATCAGAAGAATCTGCGGTTGTCGAAGCCTTAAGTGATTTGTCCCGTCGGATTGTGGAACGCACGGTGGAACAGTGGTAGGAAATGATTTATCTTTTTATCGGCCAGGAAAACCAGCCCAAAGAAGTCGCCCTCGCGCGCATTAAAGAAGAAAACCTTTCTGCGGACTTACGCGATTTTAACTGCGACAGCCTTTATTCAAAAAACCTAAGCCTTAAAGACCTTCAGGAGCGCATGCTTTTTTTGCCGCTTTCATCTTCAAAAAGAATAATTTTGATTAAAGAAGCCCAGTTGCTTAAGCAGGAAGCAAAAGATTTTTTACTTAAGAATATATCATTTTTTGCGCAGCATCTGATACTGGTATTTTTTTGGGAACATTTTGACTCAAAGGATAGTTTTCTTATTAAGCTTTCAAAGCAGGCAAAGGTGCTTCGTTTTAAAGAGGAATATCGGCCCGATACTTTTGTTTTGGGAAGAGACCTGGAAGAAAAACATTTTGATTCTGCGCTAAAAACTTTAAAGCAGTTGCTTTCAAATGGAGAAAGCCCCGAAAGAATTTTAGGAGGGTTGCGCTATCAATGGGAAAAGAATCTGGCCGCAAAGCCAAAAGCATTGTCTAATCGGATCAAGCTGTTAATGGTTTGTGATTTAGAAATAAAAACGGGCAAGCTCCGTGCGGAACTTGCCCTGGAAAAAATGATTGCTAGTTTATGCGCCCTTAGCAAGCCTCAATGACAACCGTGATTTTCTGCGGTCAGCAGTAGCGCTTTTTATAATTTTTTTCTTTGCTGCTTTGTCAAGCTGAGAATAAGCTTTAGTGAGAAGTTTCTTTCCTTCCTCAATATTTTTGGCCGTTACTGAAGCCAGGAAAGCTTTAATAGTTTTTTTAAGCTCTTTTTTGATTTTTAAATTATGAATGTGGCGAGTACGGTCTACGCGTATTTTTTTAACAGCATTTCTTCTTTTAGGCATATGGCTCCTTCTTCCTTACGGAATTTTTAAGTTTGAGAATCTTTAATCTAGAACGAAAAGTATATATAACATAATTAGTTAATTATGTCAACACACAAATTTATCCTGCGATCCTCGGCTACAGTATCTTTGGGCACACTTTCTTCACGGATTTTAGGTTTTATCCGCGATATGGTGTTTGCGCGCATTTTTGGCGTTTACGCTCTTGCGCAGGCGTTTGTAATAGCTTTTAAGATCCCGAACTTATTACGTGATTTTTTAGGAGAGGGCGCAGCAAATGCCGCTATTGTGCCGGTTTTTACCGAATATAAAACCAAGCACACCCAGGAAGAGTTTTGGGAGCTGGCAAATATTGTTTTAAACTTATTATTAGTCGCGGTTTCAGCAGTTACTATATTGGGGATAATCTTCGCGCCTATAATTGTGCGTTTGATTGCTCCGGGTTTTACAGTTTTGCCGGAAAAATTAGAAGTGACAATACGTTTAAGCCGGATTATTTTTCCTTATATTTTATTGATCAGTTTAGCGGCGTATGTAGCTGGGTTGCTTAATACGTTAAAACATTTTTCTGTGCCTTCATTTGCACCCTGTCTTTTAAATATTTCTATTATTATATTTGCAATGTTATTCGGTGAAAATATCACCGGACTTGCTACGGGAGTCTTAGTGGGAGGCCTGTTACAGCTCTTAATTCAGATCCCGGTGCTTTATAAGAAAGGTTTCAAGTTAAAATTATTCAGGCGCTTTAAACATCCGGAGGCAAAAACTATCGGAATATTAATGATTCCGCGGTTATTTAGCACAGGAATATACCAGCTTAATAACTTTGTAGATTCGATTTTTGGTTCGTTAAGCTTTATCGTGGGAGAGGGCGGGATTGCAATATTATATTTTGCTTATCGGTTGATCCAGTTTCCCATAGGGATTTTTAGTAATGCTTTATCGCAAGTAGTCCTGCCTTCTTTTTCTACTCAGGCCCTTGAAGAAGATAGGGGGAAATTAAAAAATACGCTTTCTTTTAGTTTACGTGCCATAATTTTTGTGATGTTGCCCGCTTCCATTGGATTTATGGTTTTAGGTAGAACAATTATTAGGGCTTTATTTGAAGGCGGTAAGTTTGATGTGCACTCAACAATATTAACTTCCGAAGTGCTCTTTTTTTACAGCATCGGATTATTTGCTTATGGGGCGAACAAAATACTTAATTCCTGTTTTTTTAGCCTTAAGGATACAAAGACTCCGGCGAAAATTTCATTATTTGCTTTGATTTGTAATATAGCTTTGAATTCTATATTAATGTTTCCGATGAAATTAAACGGCTTAGCCCTTGCTACTTCAATTTCCGGGATAACTACTTGTTTATTGCAGATTTTTATTCTAAAAAATCGAATCGGTGATTTTCATCTGAAAGAGATCGGGGTATCTTTTTCAAGGATTCTTTGCGCCAGCCTGGCTATGGGAATGATGTGTCATTTTCTTATGCAAAATATTTATATCGGAAACTCCTTTATATCAAAAGCCTCAAGCCTAATTTTGTTGCTTTTAGGCGGTGTAGCTTCATACGTAATTTTCTGTTTTATTTTCGGCGTTAAAGAGATGCGGGATTTGTGGAATTGGCTTGCGCAAAGAGCAAAGTCTTAAATTTTTCCTCCAGGATATTGTTCGCGTGCTGGATTATT
>CAKKSP010000015.1 GCA_919902045.1 Omnitrophica bacterium GWA2_41_15
TTTTCTTAAGTTATTTAGCTGTAAAAACTTGGGGACGCTAAAAACTACAGAAGCGTCCCCTAGTTTTTAAATCGCAATCGAAACCTTCTGCGTGCCGATAATACCTTCAATATCTTGCACAAGCTTTTCTGAAGGAGTAACGAACAGGCCGTTACCAACTACCATTTTAACTTTATTTTTCGTAGGAGTGTTAAAATGCATATAAACCGGTATTGAGCCAGGAGATGATGTAATGAGGTCTTTTAGTGAAGAAAAAATATTTTCGCGGATACCTGAGATATTAAGGTTTAAAGCAGTAATCAAACTATAAACTTCATCTAAGGGGAAAAGATCATTAACAATGATTTTAGGCACATCTTCTTTTAAACTAAGCCTTCCTCTTACCATTACTACGTTGTTTTCCTGAAGATTACGGCTTACCTTCTGATAAGCTGCCGGAAATACCAATACTTCTACGGTTCCATGCAAATCTTCAAGTTTAATTATCGCCATTTTTTCTTGCTTGGCGCGCGTCAAAGTTTGCTTAATTTTAGCGGTTAATCCGACAATTTTTACATCTTCGCCATCAGTATGCTGATGAAGATTGGTGGTGTTAGTTGAGGTAAAACGGGAAAGTATAGGAGCGTAACGTGCTAATGGGTGCCCGCTGACATAAAAACCAAGCATTTCTTTTTCAAAAGCAAGCAGTTGCGGTTCCGGCCATTCTCTTACCTGGAGCATACTTTTCGACAGGGATTGGCTAAAGTTCGCCTCAGAAAAACCCGTATCAAAAAATGATATCTGCCCCCTTGCCTTATCTTTTTGCAACCGAGAAGAAGATTCCAGTACATTTTCCAAATTTGCCACCATTTGCGCGCGCGGCATCTTAAAAGAATCAAGACAGCCGCATTTAATCAGGCTCTCTAAAACTTTTTTATTTACTAAACGGGTGTCTATGCGTTTACAAATACCTTCAAGTGAATCAAAAGGGCCGTCTTTACGCGCTTCTATGATTGATTCAATAGCGCCTCTTCCCACATTTTTGATCGCCAGCAACCCAAAGCGGATAGTTTTATCATCTACTACTTTAAAAAGCGCCGTGCTTGTGTTAATTTCAGGAGGAAGCACTTTTATCCCCATTTTGCCTGCTTCGCTGACATATTCGACGATCTTATCCGTATTATCCCGTTCAGAAGTAAGTAAAGACGTCATAAATTCAACCGGATAATTAGCTTTAAGATATGCGGTGCGGTAAGAAATAAGCGAATATGCAGTTGAATGTGATTTATTGAATCCATAACCGGAAAAATATTCGATCAAATCAAAAATCTTTGAAGCGACTGTTTCTTTAATCTCGTTTTTAACACACCCGGAAAGAAAGTTTTTCCTCTGCTGTTCCATTACTTCAGGGTTCTTTTTGCTCATTGCCCGGCGTAATAAATCTGCTTGAGTAAGCGTAAAACCGGCTAACTCAGAAGCAATCTGCATTATCTGCTCCTGATAGACCATTATCCCATAAGTTTCTTTCAGGATACCTTCAAGTTTTTTATGGTCGTATTTTATGGGAACTCGGTTATGTTTTCTCTGGATAAAATCATCAAGCATCCCGGAGCCTATCGGGCCAGGACGGTATAAGGCAAGTAAGGCGACTATATCTTCAAAACGTTCAGGCTCAAGTTTCTTTAAAAGATCGCGCATCCCGGAACTTTCAACCTGAAACACACCCATAGTTTGTGAAGAAGCCAGGAGTTTAAATGTTTCTTTATTATCAAGAGCGATAGTTTCTATATTCAGGTCAATGCCCCTGCGCTCCTTTATAATTTTTAATGTCCAGTCAATCACGGTTAAGGTGCGCAACCCGAGGAAATCCATTTTAAGCAAACCGATTTTTTCAAGCACCGACATAGTATAACCGGTGGTAATCTGATCTTCCGGTGTTTTAAATAAAGACATATAATTATCAAGCGGCTTATCGGCAATTACTACTCCCGCGGCATGGACTGAAGCATGCCGGTTTAAACCTTCTAATATTAGCGCGACATCCATTAATTTTGTTATTTGCGGGTCAGTTTTATAAAGATTTTTTATTTCCGGCTCATTTTCTATAGCATCTTTTAAGCTTATCCCCGGATCCGGCGGGATCATTTTTGCGATGCGGTCGGCATCGGCGTAAGCTATTCCCATTACCCTTGCCACATCACGCACTACGGCGCGCGCCTGCATAGTACCAAAAGTAATAATCTGCGCAACATTCTCTCTGCCGTATTTTTTCGTAACATAGTCAATAACTTCAGGCCGGCGTTCATAACAAAAATCAATATCAATATCCGGCATTCCGATACGGTCGGGATTAAGGAAACGTTCAAACAACAGGTTGTATTTTATCGGATCGACATCAGTTATCCCGAGAAGAAAGCTTACTACGCTTCCGGCAGCACTGCCTCTTCCCGGCCCGACGGGAATTAGTTGTTCTTTAGCATAGCGGATAAAATCCCAGACAATTAAAAAATAACTGGTGAATCCCATTTTTTTTATTATTTTTAATTCATGTTCCAGGCGGTCCATAACAATTTGCGAAGGGTCTTGGTAACGTTTTTTCAGGCCTTCATGGCAAAGTTTTAAAAGAAACTCGTCTTTTGATATTCCCACAGGAGGATCATATTTAGGAAGATGTATTTTAGAAAAATCCAGTTCCAAATTACAGCGTTCGGCGATCTCTAAAGTATTAGAAATCGCCTGCGGGAAATCCTTAAAATTATCTTTCATTTCTTCCGGAGATTTAAAATAAAATTCTTCCGTCTGAAAACGCATATGCTTAACGTCACTAAGGGTGGCCTGGGTTTGAATACAAAGTAATACTTCGTGGCTTGCAGCATCCTGTTTTTTAAGATAATGCACGTCATTAGTCGCGACATACGGAAGTTTTAATTCTTGCGCGATTTTTATCAAGCCTTCATTAACTGTTTTCTGGTCAGAAATACCGTTTACCTGAAGCTCAAGATAAAAATTATCTTTACCAAAAATCGAAGATAATTCATCCGCTGCTTTTAAAGCGTCATTAAAACGGCGTTGTTGGATAAGACTAGGTATCTCTCCTTTTAAACAGGCAGTAAGGCCGATCAACCCGGAGCTATGTTTTGCGAGGATTTCTTTATCTATGCGGGGCCGGTAATAGAAACCTTCCAAGTACCCGCTAGAGACCAGTTTCATTAAATTCTGATAACCGGTTTCATCTTTAGCTAAAAGTAAAATGTGATACGCCGCGTCTTCTATCCTGCCCATGGTTTTATCCAGGCGGCTTCCGGGCGCGATATAGGCTTCGCAACCGATAATCGGCTTGATCCCTGCTTTTTGCGCTTCCAAATAAAATTCAATCACGCCGAACATATTTCCGTGATCGGTGATTGCCAAAGACTCCATCTTATGATGTTTTGCCAGGGCTAAAAGCTCAGGAATTCGGCAGGCTCCGTCAAGCAGGCTATATTGAGTATGCAGGTGTAGATGGACGAAATCGGAGTGAGACATTTGTAAAACTAACTAATTTATTCCCATTCTATGGTAGCAGGCGGCTTAGAAGAAATATCGTAGGTGACGCGGTTAACGCCTTTAACTTCATTTATAATACGATTAGAAATTTTTTCCAATAATTCATAAGGAAGCTTTACCCAATCCGCAGTCATGCCGTCAAAGCTGCTTACGCAGCGTATAGCAACCACATTTTCGTAGGTGCGCTCATCACCCATAACACCTACGCTTTTAATCGGTAAAAGTACGGCAAAAGATTGCCAGACCTGATCGTAAAGCCCGGCAGCTCTTATTTCTTCAATTACACGGCGGTCAACTTCTCTTAAAAGATCAAGCCTGTCTTGAGTAACTTCTCCGATAATCCTGATTGCTAAACCAGGGCCTGGAAATGGCTGGCGGTTAATGATATTATCAGGAAGCCCTAATTCTTTACCGATTTTACGCACTTCATCTTTAAAAAGCTCTCTTAACGGCTCAACTAATTTCAATTTCATGTGTTGTGGCAGGCCGCCTACATTATGATGTGATTTTATCTTGCTAGATGGAGCTCCGGTGGGAGAAGTTGATTCAATTACATCAGGATATAAGGTGCCTTGTGCCAAAAATTTTACGCCTTTTAATTTATCTGCCTCTTCTTCAAAAACCCTGACAAACTCTTCTCCGATAATCTTTCTTTTTTGTTCCGGGTCAGTAATTCCTTTCAGGCGTTCAAGAAAACGCTTGGTTTTATCAACATAACCAAAATTAAGATGAAACGTATCGCGAAATACTTCTTTTACCTGTTCCGGCTCACCTTTACGCAGCACACCGTTATTTACGAATATGCAGCGTAGATTCGCGCCGATGGCCTTATGAATCAATAACGCCGCGACTGAAGAATCCACTCCCCCGCTTAATCCAAGCACTACTTTATCTTTTCCCACAAGTTTCTTGATATTTTCTATACTTTCTTTAATCAAAGAGTGCACTGTCCAACGGCTCAAGCAACCGCAGACTTTAAAAAGAAAATTTCCTAAAATTTGGTTTCCTTTTTCAGTATGCGTTACTTCCGGATGGAATTGTACCCCGTAAATCTTTCTTTTTTTATTTGCCATACCGGCAAAAACCGCATTAGTGGTATGGGCAATAGGCATAAACCCTGGAGGAAGCTTGGTAACATAATCTCCGTGGCTTGCCCAACAGGTAAAATTACCCGGTAAATGGTTAAAAAGATCGTGGTTATCATCGATAAAAAGCTCGGTTTTTCCAAATTCCCTGTCTTTTGTATGCCTTACTTTACCGCCTAAAATTTCTGCGGTAACCTGCATGCCATAGCAAACACCTAAAATCGGAATTCCGAGGCTAAAAATCTTTTTATCCGGAATTGGGCTCTTTTTTTCCGTAGCTGAAGCCGGGCCTCCTGAAAGAATCAAACCCTTTGGAGCAATTTCTTTGATTTCTTCTACAGAAATATTAAATGGAACTATTTTTGAAAATACACGATTTTCCCGCACTCTACGGGCTATTAATTGAGTATATTGCGAACCGAAATCTAAAATCAGGACTACTTGTTTGTTCATTTTCCCATTCCTACGCGTTGGCCGACTTGAAAGATTTTTCCTTCGGTTTGAATAGAAGGAGCAATGATTACTTCCACATCGTGCATTTCATTAATATTAGAAACGCCTAAAGAACCCATTGAAGTTTTTAAAGCGCCCATCAAATTTTGTGAACCATCATCAACTTTTGCCGGCCCAAAAAGTATTTCTTTAAGTTTTCCGGTAGTGCCAACATGAATACGAGTGCCGCGTGGCAGGTTTACATGTGAAGTAGCCATACCCCAATGATAACCTCTTCCCGGGGCTTCTATGGCGCGGGCAAAACTTGAGCCGATCATTACCGCATCAGCTCCGCAGGCAAAAGCCTTACAGATATCACCGCCACGGTTCATTCCGCCGTCTGTAATGATCGAAACGTATTTTCCGGTGCGTTTTAAATGGAAGTCACGCGCTGCTGCGGCATCTACGGTTGCAGTAACCTGTGGTACCCCGATTCCTAAAACTCCTCGGGTTGTGCAAGCTGCCCCCGGGCCAACTCCAATTAACAAGGCTGCAGCTCCGGTTTCCATTAATGCAAGGGTTGTTTCATATGTTACGCAATTACCAATGACTACGGGAATTTTAGTTTCTTTGCAAAATTTAAATAAATCCAGGCTTTCATAGTTTTTTGCGATATGCCTGGTAGTAGCAACGGTAGATTGCACCACAAAAATATCTGCGCCTGCGGAAACCGCGATTTTGGCAAATTTTTTCGCGTGTGCCGGAATACAACTTACCACAGCCGTTGCTTTTTGGCTCTTTATTTGCCGGATAATTTTCCCGATAAGTTTTTCTTTTACCGGAGTTGTGTAAACTAACTGCATAAGTTCAGTTGCTTCTTGAGGAGAGGCTTTTGAGATCCTTTCTAAGACTTCATCGGGATTTTCATAGCGAGTTTGCACTCCGTCAAGATTAAGCACGGCAATTCCGCCATTACGCGACATTTCAACGGCAAATTTAACATCAACTACACCGTCCATAGCAGCAGCAAGTATAGGAACTTTAAATTTTTTACCGTTTATCTCAAAAGAAGTATCTACTTCTTCCGGATTTATCGTCTTATCACTCGGAACTAAAGCTATTTCATCAAAACCATAACAACGCCTTGCGCGCTTATTAATACCTATCCATTCAGCCATTAATTCCCTCCATTAAATTATCCTAACTTATTATATTTTAAGAGGTTAGATAAAAAAATGCCAAAAAATTTAAAAAGATACTTAATTTTACTGTTTTTCCTCTGATTTGTCAAGAAGTTTCCAGTTTCAGTAGTGTCTTAAAATTTTCGTCTGATTCAAGTTTTTTTAAGTTCTCTTTTAACAATAACGAGTCGGGATCTATTTTTAAACCTTCCCCCCATACCCTTTTTGCCTCAATAAAGTTATTCGTTAATATATATGATACTCCAAGGCCGTTATATGCAAATATATAGGTTGGCTCTAGCTTTATTGCCTGCTTAAAATAAGCAATTGATTCGTTGTATAATCCTTTAGAGCCGGAAATTACCCCTAGCAATGAATAAGCGTTTGGATTATTGGGGTCAATCTCCATTGCTCTTCGACAAAATATCTCAGCTGTTTTGATTTCACCTATCTTTATGCAGGATTGGCAAATTAACGCATGCAATCTCGTGCTATCCGGGGCATACTGCAGAGTATGACTGCCAAAAGATAGATTATTCCTCCAATAATTATTCTGTTTTATCGTTGTTATAAAATAAACTGCTACCAGACAAGCAACTAAAATTATAGTTACAAATTTAAAATATTTAATTTTTACTTTATACAATAAAGCAAAAATATTTGCCAGCAAAATAAAAAAACCTATTGAAGGCAGATACAGCCAATGTTCTGCCATATAGGCATTTACAGGAAACAGGTTTGAAACCGGTAAAAGACAGATAAAAAACCAAAATATTGAAAAAAATATTAATTTATCGCTTTTTCTTTTTATAAAAGCATAGGTAAATATTAAAATCGTGATTATTAAGCCAAGAATTACCTTAACATTATAAAAATTAAACAACTTGTTTCCGTATTCCATATGTAAATTAAGCGGTATCAACAGCAATTTTAAATATTCTGTTATAGCGATAAAAAATCCCGGAATCCTCTGAAATAAATTACTGGTTGCTATTGCGTGGGTAGGAATAATAAATAATCTTAACAAGACGTAGCTAAAACTGATGATTAGTACGGAGAAAAATTCTTTGAATAACAGCTTTTTATTAAACGTATAACTATAAATAAACAGTAATAAAGGAGTAACCAAGCTGTACTCCTTAGATAATAAGGCAAAAACATAACTAATTAAAATTAAAAAATATGAAGTTGTGTTTTTTAAAAGCGTGGATTGTTTTATATAAAGGATCACACATCTTAGTATAAATAATGCAGCAAGGGGATCCGCCCTCCCGGAAATGTAGGATATGGCTTCAGTATGAACAGGATGAACTATAAACAAAATACTTGTCAAAAAAGAAAGCGTCTTAGAATTAAAAAGAAGCTTAACCAAAACATAGGCCGCAAACACCACTAAAATATGTAAAATTACA
The DNA here is from genome assembly GCA_919902045.1 of Omnitrophica bacterium GWA2_41_15. Classification (GTDB taxonomy): domain Bacteria; phylum Omnitrophota; class Gorgyraeia; order Gygaellales; family Profunditerraquicolaceae; genus CAKKSP01. The sequence goes on from CAKKSP010000015.1 coordinate 7,636, forward strand.
TTCGTAAGATGGTATCCAATTGAATTTATCCCCCAAAATGAATAATCTAATGAATAGGAAGCCATCTGAACCGGACGAAAAATTATACCTTTTTCAATAATTTTTGTACCAGAATCTCCAATAAAAAACTTTAAAGTTTTACTCCAGTCTTTTATATTTAAATTTTCTTTTACTAATACTTCGTCATCCCAAACAAAATCTCCTTTTAAAGAATTGCTGTAAGCAGCAAAGCCTAAAATAAATATTACAAGAAATGCAATAAATTCATTCCGAATTTTTAAATTTTTCATGGTTATTTTGCTGCTTCAATGAGCTTTTTGGTGTAAGGATGCTTTGGAGAAACAAAGATTTCACTGGTGCGGTTATTTTCAACCAGCTCCCCTTCTTTTAAAATCAGGATACTATCGGCAATTTTTTTAACTACTGCCAGGTTATGGCTGATAAAAATATAGGTGAGGCCTAGTTTTTTCTTTAATTCAAGGAATAAATCGAGCATTTTCACCTGGATTGTAAGGTCAAGTGATGAAATCGGCTCATCTAAAATAAGAAGTTTTGGCTCGCAGGCAAGGGCTCTTGCAATACAAATCCTCTGGCGCTGTCCGCCGGAAAATTGGTGCGGAAATCTTTCTAAAGCATCTTTTTCCATACCCACCATTTTAAGCAGTTCCTCAAGGCGGTTATTTATATCTTTGGAATTTTTTTTGGCAATATGATGGATAAAAAGCGGCTCTGCCATTAAATCTCTTATGCGCATACGCGGGCTAAGGCTCTGATATGGGTTCTGAAAAATAATCTGAACATCTTTAGTTAGTTTTTCGATTATTCTTGTATCATAGATTACCTGGCCTGAAGAAGGAGTGATTAATTTTATGAGCAGTTTTGCCAGGGTGCTTTTTCCGCATCCGGATTCTCCGATTACAGATAAAATCTCGTAAGGTTTTAAAGTGAAATTTATATCATTTAACGCCTTTACATCTTTTGCGTTACCAAAAAAACTATTTCCTTTATAAATTTTAGAAAGATTTTTAACTTCTAGAAGGTTCTTCATTACGCCTTATTCATTATAGCTTACCGATTTTTTCATAAGCGTAAACCAGCTCTTTTGTGTGAATATGTTTTGGCGAATTAAAAATTTCTGCTGTTTTTTCGCTTTCCACAATCTCTCCCCGATGCATTATAAAAACCCTATTTGCGATTTTTTTGGCAATAGATAAATTATGCGTGATAAATAGCAGGGAAAAACCTAATTTATTTTGCAAATCTTTTAGCATTTCAAGAATCTGCGCCTCGGTAATCACATCTAAAGCAGTCGTAGGCTCATCGGCAATGATCAATTTAGGGTTTGAGGCTAATGCCAAAGCAATAAAAACACGCTGATTCATCCCGCCGGAAAGTTGATGCGGATAAATGTTCCCTACAGTTTCAGGATCAATGATTTTTACCAAGTTTAGAAGCTCAAGCATTCTTTTGTTTGCCTCTTCCGGGCTTATTTTATCATGATAGATAATAGTTTCTTTAAGTTGTTCGGAAATTTTAAATACAGGATTTAAATAAACCAAAGGCTCCTGGAATATATAGGAGATTTTTGCTCCACGTAAAGCCTGTAATTCAATTTCAGTTTTTAAAAATAAATCTTTGCCTTCAAAATAGGCCTCACCAGCTGTTATTTTAGCTAAGGCAGGCAATATCCGCGTAAGAGCTAAACTTGCTATAGTTTTTCCTGATCCGGATTCACCGGCCAAGACGATTATTTCCTTTTCTTCCATATCCAAGGTAAAATTCCGCACAGCTTCAATACGCTTTTCTTCAATACGAAATTCAACCGAAAGATTTTTAACCTCTAAGATTTTTTTCATTTTACAAATAATTCCTCGTAGGGGAGGTTTAAACCTCCCCTACGCCTTATTGATTTAATAACTGTTTCTTTAAGCCTTCACCTATTAGATGAAACCCGGCAATGGTTAGAAATATCGCTAAACCGGGAAATATCGTAATCCACCAGGCTACAGCAAGTGTTGATTTTGATTCAATGAGAATATTACCCCAACTAGGCGTAGGCGGTTGGACTCCTAATCCAAGAAAACTTAAACCAGATTCAATTAATATGGCAGAACCGATGGCAAATATAGCATTTACCAAAATCGGGGAAATCGCATTTGGAATAAGATGATATGTGACGATGCGAAAGTCTGTTGCGCCCAGGGCTTTTTCAGCCAGGATAAACTCCCTTTCTTTAAGGGATAGGATTTGGCTTCTGATAAGCCTGGCTGAACCCATCCAACTGGTAAAACCAATTATCGCCATAATATTAAAAAGCGACGGCTCGGTAAAAGCAACAACTGCTAAAATCAAAAAAAACGTCGGAAAACAAAGAAAAATATCAGCAAGCCGCATTATAAAAGAATCTATAAAACCTCCGTAATAACCTGCAATTGATCCAAGGAATACACCCGTGACAGTAGATATGCCGACTGCGATAAGAGCCACACTTAAAGAAACGCGCGCGCCAAAAATCATCCTACTTAAAATATCTCTTCCAAGGCTATCTGTTCCTAACGGGTGTTTTAACGACGGAGTCATGAGCAGTTCATCCTGGCTTATGGCAGCCGGGTCATGCGGGCTGATTATTGGCGCTAATATCGCAGCCGCTGTAAATAATCCGATGATCAAAATTCCTGTTTTTAATCCCTTATTTTTCATTTTTACCATTGATTTCGACCTACGCGGTCGGATTTTCGACCGAGTAGGTCAGTTTTTCTGGTAGCGGATACGCGGATCAATAAAAGCGTAAGAAATATCTGCCATAAGATTTCCAGCTAAAGTAAGCATCGCTGTAATGACAATTTCGGCCATAATAAGCGGATAATCCCGCATCATCACCGCTTCAAAAAACAATCTTCCTGCTCCGGGAATAGCAAATATCGACTCAAAAATGACGCTTCCTCCGATTAACCCGGGGATAGATAGCCCGATTATAGTCACTATAGGAAGCAAAGCATTTTTTAAAGCATGTCTATAAAAAATCGCATTATCAGGCAGGCCTCTTGCGCGCGCAGCTCTAATATAGGGTTGTGTAAGTATTTCTGACATGCTACTACGCATATATCTTGATAAGGCAGCAAATCCTGAAATAGTTGATACTAATATCGGCAAAGCTAAATGTTTTGCTAAATCAATAGCCTTCCCAAAAAATGAATAGTAGGCAAAATCAAGCGATTTGATTCCGGAAACCGGGAGCCATCCAAGTCGGATACAGAAAAAATCAATACATAGAAGCGCGATCCAAAAAGTCGGTAAAGCAAATCCAAGAAAAGCATATATCGCCATAAATTTATCAAGAAACATCCCTTCTTTTACCGCGCATCTTACACCAATAGGAATCGCAAGAAATAATACGATCAACAAAGATGCAAAATTTATCGTCAAAGTAACCGGCAGGCGCTCGAGGATTTTTTTAATTACAGGCCGCTCATCTGTAAATGAGTACCCGAAATCAAAACGCGCTACCTTAGAAAGCCACTGTAGATATTGAGCATGCAATGGTTTATCCAGGCCATAGAGTTTTTCAAGACGCTGGCGGATTTCAGGAGATACGCGCGGATTTAAAGATTGCTCAAGCGTTACGGGTTTACCTGGGGTAAGATGGATTATAAAAAAACTAAGAGTAACAATTCCGAAAACCAAAGGGATTATAGATAATATGCGTTTTAGAAAATAATTTATCATTGTTCTATCCTGTTATATCTTTGCAGCCCGCGCGGCACCCACCAATAAATAAAATTATGCGATATCCCTATTGGCGCAGGTTCAATAC
>CAKKSP010000016.1 GCA_919902045.1 Omnitrophica bacterium GWA2_41_15
ATAAGCAAGGCGACGTCTCCTGCGCTAAGATGAAGAGGGGCGGGAAAAAGAAAAAGAAATAGTCGTTTGAACTAATAATGGAAGCCTCTGGTTGTTCAAGGGGCTTCCATTATTTAATCCCTATGCCTTTAAAGCAAGATAAAAAAAATAATTTATATACTGTATTATGGTCCATGATCGGGCTCTATATAACTTTCTTTTCTGTGGTAAGTTTTTTAAAATACAGAGCCTTTTCATATAATGATTTTGACCTTGCAATCCATGCACAGACGCTTTGGAACATCTGGCATAGCTCTATATACAGCTCCATATTAGGAATAGATTTTCTAGGCAACCACTCCCATCTGATTATTTTTTTACTTGCTCCTGTCTATAAATTATTTCCACATCCGTTCACGTTATTATTTTTACAAAGTTGCGCCTTGGGGGTTGCCGCTTATCCGGTATTCTTGCTTGCGCGGACTTTTTTTTCTAGCCGATTGGCAGTTGTTATCAGCCTATTATATTTATTATATCCTGCGTTAGGCTATGTCAACTTGTTTGAATTCCATCCTACGGTATTTGCTACGTTGTTTTTATCATTTTCTTTGCTTTATTTTATTCAAAATAAGTTTATAAAATTCTTAATCTTTACGGTATTATCTTTATTATGTCAGGAAAATATTGCTTTAGTTTTTATAATGTTGGGAATATATGCATTAATTTTACGCAGAAGCTATAAATGGGTGCTTATTCCTTTGTTAACAGGGGGTGCGTATTTTATTTTTTGCGCTGCTTTCCTTATGCCGCATTTTAATAAAAATACCGTACAATTCTTATCTATATACGGCCATTTAGGAAAAACATTCCCCGAAATAATCATTAATATAATCACTCATCCTGTAGGGGTTTTACGGATAATTTTTGGCGGGAATAAATTAATCTATTTGATGAAACTTTTTGCTCCGCTTATTTTTTTACCTTTTATACATCCGCTTTCTTTAATTTTAGTTTTACCTTTTTTGATGCAGCATTTGCTTTCGTTAAGAGGGACAGAAACTACGATCTACTATCATTACGCTGCCGAGATGATCCCGTTTATTTTCTTATCTTTTATACTTGCATTGAACTTTTTATTTAAACAGGAAAAAATAAAAAAATATAAATTTATTATTATTAGTGCAGCCGTTGTAAGCACCGTAATTTTTAATTTAACTCTAGGGCCATACCTGAGAGTTTTTAAGGGGGTAAATGACCTTAAAAGAGATGCACTTGACATGCAAAAGGAAATATTATTAAAGCAGGTTCCTGATGGAGCTGCTGTGGTGACTACATTTGAATTTCTTCCCCGGCTAGCGAATCGTAAGGAACTTTATTCTTTTCATCATGTTTACCTTGGGTTTTATACTTTGTCAAATAAGCCATATATTTTACCGGAAAATACTGCCTATGCTTTATTAGACGTCAATGATCTGCTCACCTTTCGTGATTTTTATCATCCACAAAGGTTTTTAAACTTTAAGCGTTTCATTGATACGGGAAATTGGGGTGTAGTTGAAGCCAAGGACACCTTAGTTTTTTTAAAGAAAAATACACCCAATTCAGATATGCTTTATGAATTGCTTTCTGCAAGGCCTGAGGTAAAGCAGGGGTTGGCGGTAGATATTAATAATGAAGTAGTATTTTTAGGATTTGATCTGATTTCTAAAGAAGCCGGTTTATTAAATTTGAATATTTATTGGCAATCAATAAAAAGAACTCAAATCGACCTGAATTTATTCTTTGATTTCATTGACGAGCGCGGACAGCTTATGGGCCGCGTGATGCGTCCTTTGTGTTACCGGATTTTTCCAAGCCAGGCGTGGAGTCCGGGGCAATTTATTCGTGAAAAAAAAGAAATTTTTTATCCTGCAGGATTGCCTGCAGGCGCTTATACAGTTAAAATGGGATTTTTTAATTATACTGACGGACAATTATGCGCAGTAACTCCTCGTCATGATCCATTAGGCCGTGTTTTTATTACGCAAATAGAAATTAAATAGAGGTAATGTTATGTTATTAGAAACAAAATGTAACCTTTGTGGCGCGGATAGTTTTTTTGTGCTTTTTCGCGAATCTGATATTTATTTACCTGTCGATTATAAAATCACTATGCACGAACAAGGCAGGAGTTTGCGTTTAGTAAAATGCCGGCGTTGTGGGTTAATTTATGCAAATCCCCGGCCGCAAGTAAATGCTATTTTAGCAAGTTATGCTGAAATGGTTGATGAGGATTATCTTAAGGAGGAGTCTGGCAGAAGATTATCAGCGCGTTATACGCTGAAATTTTTAAAGAAATCTGCTAAAAAAGGTAAAATTCTTGAAATTGGATGCGCTGCGGGTTTTCTTTTAGATGAAGCAAAAAATGATGGATGGGAAGAAGTGTATGGCGTAGAACTGTCTAAATGGGCAGTAGCTTATGCGCGCGATGTTTTAAAATTGGAGAATATATTCGAAGGTGCCTTAAAAAAAGCTCGATACCCAAGCAGCTATTTTGATGCGGTAGTACTTAAAGATACAATTGAGCATCTTTTTAGCCCTAAAGATATCTTGGTTGAGGTACGGCGGATATTAAAACCTAATGGTGTTCTTTGTGTTAATACTCCGGATGTGGGTAGTTTGTTAAGTAAGATGCTGAAAGCCCGATGGTGGGGACTTAAAGATGCCCATCTTTATTATTTTACTAAACAAACTTTATCAGAGATGTTTGAAAGCTGTGGTTTTGTTACGATAAAATCGCGCAGCAGCGCCAGGAGTTTTACGCTTGGCTATTGGTTAGGGAAAGCAAAACATTATAACAGCCGGTTGTTTGGTTATATCAGTTGGCTGGTAAATCTATTTAATCTGAAAAACAAAATATTTTGTTTTAATCTAGGTGATCAGGTTGAAATGTTTGCGCGCAAAAGCCGTAAGTTGAAATATTTAGAAGAGTTAGAAGCTGAGGCCGAGCAACAAGAACATACAAAGAAAAAAGTGATAGTGGTGCTGCCGGCTTATAACGCGGGAAAAACCATAAAGAAAACTGTTGCAGATATTCCTAAAGAATCTGTTGATGAGATTATTCTAGTTGATGATGTCAGTAAAGATAATACTGTTGAGATTGCTAAAAAATTAGGCCTTAAGGTGTTTGTGCATAAGAAAAACTCCGGATATGGCGCTAACCAAAAGACCTGTTACACCAAGGCCTTGGAAGAAGGGGCGGATATCGTTGTTATGGTGCATCCGGATTATCAGTATGATCCTAAGGTTATACCGTTATTGATCGAGCCGATACAAAATGGCAGGGCAGATGCGGTTTTTGGTTCCCGGATGATGAAGGGTGGAGCGCTTGAAGGGGGAATGCCTCCGTGGAAGCATAATGCCAACATTATTCTCACTGCTTTTGAAAATGTAATGCTGGGTACTTACCTTACGGAGTATCATTCCGGATTTCGTGCTTACAGCGCAAAATATTTAAGGTCGGTAAATTTTGTGCTTAATTCCGATGGGTTTATCTTTGATACAGAGATCATTATCCAGGGGTTGCTTAAATATATGCGCATCGAGGAGGTGCCGATCAGGACGCGTTATTTTGACGAAGCTTCAAGTATAAAATTTTGGCCTTCTGTAATATATGGGTTAGGGATATTAAAGATGCTCCTTAAGTATGTTTTACATAAAGGAGAAATAACCCGTTTTAAGCAGTTAGAATAAGTATTGGAAAGATGCAGAAAAAATCACAGGGTAAGGAAAAATTAAATTTTTTATTATTTATTGTTTCTGTAATCTGGATTTTATACGGTATTTTTTTTGTTTATTCTGATTTTAAGCAAAACTATCAAAATTATAGGATATTATTTCCTCTTTCCTTATCTGGAGATGGTTGTTATTTAAAATACATGAGGAATTCTGTCAATTTCAATTGAAAAATGAATTGACTTATTTGTGGTTGCTAAATCAAAAGATTAATCTGTTGATTTAAGTAAACAATATATGTTATGCAAAATATTTTAATTCATGGCGCGAAAGAGCACAATCTTAAAAATATAAATTTAGAGCTTCCGCGCAACAAACTGATTGTTATTACCGGCTTGTCAGGTTCGGGTAAATCAAGCCTGGCCTTTGATACGATTTATGCTGAAGGACAGCGCCGCTATGTGGAAAGCCTTTCTGCGTATGCCCGCCAATTCTTAGAACAGCTTCAGAAGCCGAATGTTGAAAGAATAGAAGGCCTATCTCCTGCTATTGCTATTGAGCAAAAAAACGCCGGAAGTTCCCCTCGTTCTACAGTTGCCACACAAACAGAAATCTATGATTATTTGAGGCTGCTTTTTGCGCGCGTTGGGACTGTCTATTGTTATCAATGCGGCGACCCTATTAAACGGCAGAGCGCGCAGGAGATTGTCGGGCAGTTGTTGCGTTTTTCTTCTGCTCAGGAGATCTATATACTTTCCCCTTTGATCAGCGGAAGAAAAGGGGAATACCGCGATATTTTTAGCTTGATGCAAAAATCCGGCTTTACCCGCTGCCGGATTGACGGGAAATTTTATGAATTACCGGTTAAGATTAAGCTGGAAAAATACAAAGCGCATTCAATAGAAGTGGTGGTTGACCGGGTTATAGTTAAGCCGGAAAACAAAAGCCGGATTACTGAATCTGTTGAATTGGCGTTAAAAACAGGGAAAGGAATATTAATAGTCCATAGACCATTGACTATTGACCATGTCTTTAGTGAGCAATACGCTTGCGCAAAATGTGGCATAAGCTTTGCAGAAATTGAGCCCAGGATTTTTTCTTTTAATTCTCCTTACGGGGCATGTCCTGCTTGTAACGGTTTGGGGATTAAACTTGAATTTGATCCTGATCTTGTAGTTCCTGACCGTAATAAATCTATTAATGAGGGAGCAATTGCTGCCTGGAAACGCGGAGGAAAAGGTTATATTCTTTATTATCGCTGGTTATTAAGAGAATTATCTCATCGCTTAGGGTTTGATTTAGATACTCCGTTAAAAAAATTACCCAAAGATGCGCAAAAAGCAATTCTTTATGGAAGTAAGGAAGAAGTCGGAGGAAAGCCTTTTGAAGGCGTGATTCCGAATCTTGAGCGATTGTTTAATCATACAGAAAGCGATTATTTAAAAGAAGAGATCTCGCGTTTTATGTCAACTCTTCCTTGCCCTGAATGTAATGGCAGGCGTTTAAAAAAAGAAAGCCTGGCAGTAAAAATCGGAGAAAAAAATATCTCAGAGATCTGCGCTTTTTCTATCGCGAATGCAAAGCAATTTTTTAAAGAGTTAACTTTGACGGATAGCCAAAACATTATTGCGGCAGAGGTGCTTAAAGAGATTAATCGGCGCCTACAATTTTGTATTGATGTTGGGCTTGATTATCTGACGCTTGCTCGGCAGAGCGCTACTTTATCCGGCGGAGAAGCGCAGCGCATCCGTTTGGCTACCCAGGTAGGTTCCGGCTTAGTGGGTGTTTTATATATTCTTGATGAGCCGAGTATTGGGCTACATCCTAAAGATAATGCTAAGTTACTTGATACATTAACCGCTTTAAAAGATTTGGGTAATACTTTGATTGTAGTTGAGCATGATGAATCAAGTATCCGCGCTGCAGATTATATTGTTGACCTGGGGCCGGGAGCAGGCAGGCACGGAGGAGAAGTGATTTTTTGCGGCAACCTAGATGAGCTTTTAAAAAGTAAAAAATCTTTGACTGCGCAGTATCTGCGCCGTGAGTTAAAGATCGCTTTGCCGTCAAGCCGGAGGGAATATAAAACAAAAAAATTTCTTGAAATATCTAAAGCCGGTGAACACAATTTAAAAAATATTAATGTGCGGTTTCCTTTAGGTACATTCATTTGTGTTACCGGAGTTTCTGGTTCGGGTAAGTCAACTCTTATTAACGAGATACTTTTCCGGGCTCTGGCTAAAAAACTTTATAATTCCAAGGAAAAACCGGGCTTATATCAAAAGTTGTCCGGGGCAGATTTGATAGATAAGGTGATTGTGGTTGATCAGTCGCCAATCGGCCGCACGCCTCGTTCAAATCCTACTACTTATACCGGAGCTTTTAGCCATATCCGTAATATTTTTAGCATGTTGCCTGAAGCAAAAGTGCGCGGTTTTAAACCGGGAAGATTTTCTTTTAATGTTAAAGGCGGCCGATGCGAAGCTTGTTCCGGAGACGGGATTAAAAAGATAGAGATGCATTTTCTTCCTGATGTGTACGTTAAATGCGATATCTGTAAGGGGAAGCGTTTTAATGATGCTACTCTTGAGGTAAAATATAAAGGTAAATCAATCGCGGATATATTGAGTATGACGGTTATAGAGGCGCTTGACCTATTTGCCAATGTGCCTCCGATCCGGAATATTTTTTCTACTTTGCATGATGTGGGTTTAGGTTATATTGAATTAGGCCAATCTGCGACTACATTGTCCGGAGGAGAAGCGCAGAGGATTAAGCTGGCCTCTGAATTAAGCCGGCGTTCAACCGATAAGACACTTTATATTCTTGATGAGCCGACTACAGGCTTACATTTTGCAGATGTGGATAAACTGCTTTCGGTCTTACAGCGTTTAGTCGATAAGGGAAGTACGGTAATTGTAGTTGAACATAATATGGAAGTAGTAAAGTGCGCGGATTTTATCATTGATTTGGGCCCTGAAGGAGGGGATAAAGGCGGAGAACTGGTAGCAAGCGGCTCGCCTGAAGAAATATTGTGCCAACCTCGTTCATATACCGGCCGGTATTTGCGTCAAGTATTGCAGCTTTAAAATTAGTATGATATATTAAGCGCTATGAAAAAAATGAAGTTAATTATAATAATAATTACAATTGGGTTCTCGGTTCTCGGTTCTCGCCTGCCTGCCGGGAAGGCGGAAGCAGCTTCTAATGAAAAAGAATCATTTTTCGTTGCCCAGAAGGCTTTTCAGGACGGTTTTTATGAAGTCAGCCTCGGGCTTTTTGAGAGGTTCCTAAATAATTATCCTGTTTCAGAAAAATCAGCCCAAGCCCGCCTTTTTATCAGCCAATGTTATTTTCATCAGCACCGCTATTTAGATGCGTTAAATCAGCTTGAGCGGCTAGATTCGATGCCTGATTCTAAAGCGATTAAAGATGCGCTATGGTATTGGATCGGGGAAGTGCATTTTCGCGGGAACAGTTTTTCTAAAGCACAGGAATATTACCGTAAAATCATTAATCAGTTTCCGCAATCTAGTTATTTGGCAGCTTCATATTATTCTTTGGCATGGTGTTATTTCCAGGAACATAATTATAAAGAGGCGCTTGTTTATTTTGATGAAATAGAGAAGAAATTTACTCAGGATTCTTATGCCGATGATGCTCGTTTTAAAATCGTAGAGTGTTTTTATAGCCTGAAAAATTATGCTTTAGCTAAAGAAAAGGCAAATCTCTACCTAAAGCGTTACGGCTCAGACAAAAGCAGGATGTCTACACTTTACTTTTACATCGGAGAATCAGATTATTATTTAAGTAATTTCGCTGAAGCAGTAAAGGCTTATAAGCAGGCGACAGAGCTTGCGGTAGACAGCCGTATAAAGGCGCTTGCTCAACTTGGAGTGGGTTGGTCAGAGCTTAAACAAAAACACATCAAGGAGGCAAAGGAAGGGTTTCAGGCAGTGCAGGAAAATGACCTGGAAAATAAAAGCCGGGATATTTTATTATTAGGAAGAGCATCACTTAGTTTTGAAACTAAAGATTATAATGAAGCTAAGAAAAATTATGAAACTCTTGCCATGCTTACCGCGGATCCTTTAAATATAATTCAGGCAAATATGGGTAAAGCCGACGCACTTTACCAGTTGGGAAAATATAAAGAGGCAGTGGCAACTTATAAAGAAGTTTTGGTTAAAATTAACCAGGATCAAACAATTGGGAAAGATATCGAGGACAAGGCTCAATATGGCCTGGCTTGGGCACTGCTTAAAGACGGAGAGTTTAAAGAAGCGATAGAGTATTTCCAGAAGATTGCGCGTTTTAGCAGTGACGCAGTAGTAAAGGTCAGCGCTTTATGCCAGATCGGAGATGCTTATCAAGATACTGAAGAGTACGATTTAGCTATAAAAGCATACGATACCATACTAAAAGATTATCCCGGAAGCCTGTATGGGGATTATGTGCAATATCAGCTGGGCATGACATTGATGCGTATTTCGCAATATGGAACTGCGATTATGGCATTAAAAAAAGTTGCTCAAGAGTATCCTGATACTAAGCTTTTAGATGATGCTAGTTATGCTTTAGGTTTAGCATATTTTCAGAAACAGGATTATGCCCAAAGCCAGCAAGAACTATCTGTATTTGAAGATAAGTTTAAAGATAGTTCGCTTAGGTCACAGGCGCTGTATCTTTTAGGGGCAAGCTTCTATAATTTAGATAATTTTGTAAAGGCAATAGAAGTTTTTAAATCTATCATTCGTATTTATCCTCAAGATGCGGAGTTGATTCAAAAAGCTGAATATGAAATTGCGGATTGTTTTTATCGTATGGGAGACGAGAAAGAAGCGCTAAGCCGTTTTAAAGCGTTACAGCAAAAATATCCCGTGGCATCTCTTACGAGTGAAGTTATATGGTGGTTAGGCGAATATTATTATCGCAAGCAGGATTTAGAAAGCGCCAAACAGTATTTTCTGACTTTAGTCAATAATTTCGCGCAATCTAACCTTGTTGCGGATGCCTGGTATATTTTAGGTTCGATCTGCGCAGAGCAAGGTGAGCTTAAAGAAGCAAAGAAGTATTTTGATAAAGTAAAGAATACCGCTAAAACCGATTTGAGCGGCCAGGCGACAATTTCTTTGGCAGATCTTTATTTTAAAGAAGGTGAAGCGGCTCAAGCGCAACAGCTATATGAGTCTGCAGTAAAAAACTTTCCGCACCTTGCAACTACTGCTTATCCTAAACTTGCCCAACTTTATGTTGATAAGGCAGATTTCGCCCAGGGGTTGATCTATTACCGGAAGAGCCTGGAGGTTGCACCTGCGCTTGAAGCAGCAGAAATACAGTTTAAGATTGCTCAAGTTGTCCAGGCGCAAGGAAATGTCGATCAGGCAGTAGAAGAATATTTAAAAGTCACTTATTTATATTCTGAAAATGAGCAACTTAAAGTAAAGTCGCTGCTTAGGGTTGCTTCTTTATATGAGGAGAAGGAAAAATTTAAAGAGGCGTTTAATATTTATAAAAGGATTGTTTCTATGAATATGGAGGAGTCAAAATATGCTCAGGAGAGGCTTGATTGGATTAGGGATAATGAAGGGGGTTAAAAATGGATCTTTATAAGATGAGTTTGTGGGAATTATTTTTAAAGGGCGGGCCGGTGATGTGGCCGATACTTTTGTGTTCAATCTTTGCTTTGGCGATAATCCTTGAGAAGCTGTGGCAGTTGCACAAGATTAAAATCGACACCCAAGCGTTTCTTAATAATATCCTTGATAAAATGAAACACCAGCAGATTAAAGAGGCGTTGCAATTATGCGATACGACTAAGAGCCCGATCGCCCATATTTTAAAAGCCGGGATCTTAAAACACGACCGTCCCAGGCAGCAGATTAAAGAATCAATTGAGGATGCTTCTTTGTATGAGATTCCTAGGCTTGAATCAAAACTTTCGATTTTAGCTACTATTGCCCATATATCACCATTATTGGGTTTATTAGGGACAGTTACCGGTATGGTGCGCTGTTTTCAGATGATAGAGGTAAAAACCAGTTCATTCCATCCGGTTTCACCCGGTGATCTTGCAGGAGGAATTTGGGAGGCTTTGCTCACAACAGTGGCGGGTTTGGTGGTAGCTATTCCGACGTTTGTAGTCTATAATTATCTGGTTAACCGGATAAATAATTTTATACTTGAGATGGAAAAAGCAGCGACGGAATTAGTGAATTTTTTGACAGAGTAAATAACTTAATGAAGTTGTATGTAGGGCAGGTTTAAACCTGCCCTACAGTTGGTATTGAAGTTTAACAAGGAGATTAATGTATGAAATTTAAAGGACGGATGGAACTAGAGCATGGTTTAAAGCAGATTGATATTGCTCCGCTTATTGATATGGTTTTTCAGCTGCTGATTTTTTTCATGCTTACATCAAGTTTTGTTATGCAACCGGGGATCAAGGTGAATCTGCCAAAAGCAGTCACAAGTGAAATTTTAAAATATGAGAATTTAGAATTAATGGTATCAGGCGAGAATGTCGTTTATCTAAACAACAAGGTGGTTACTCTAGCAGAGTTAAAGAATCTTTTAAAACAAGCCTCAAAAAAGAGCAGCTCCATAATTATCAAGGCGGATCGACATGCTTCGCTGGGAAGAGTAGTAGAAATCTGGGATATGTGCCGTGATTCCGGCGTAACGCAGGTGAACATCGCTACCAACCAGGAATAAAAAAAGATGTTTTTTTCGCAAACATTGAAGCGTTTCGTTATTTTATCATTGGGCCTGCATTTTATTATTTTTTCTATTTTTGGCCTGACTTTCGGCAAGCGTTATAAGAAGCTAAATTTTAATGAGGTTTATTTTTTGGGAGATTTACTTAAAAGCCACGATTTCCTGCCCCCGGCAAATTCTGTAAAAAATCTTATTAACGAAATTTTTTCTTCCCCGCTTGTGCATAAGGTTAAAATTATTCCCGAGGATACTAAGGAGAGGGTCTGGCAGGATGTTTTAAAAAAACCTGCTGTAAATTTTGCCTTAGAAAAGGCGTTGCCGAAGATACCGGTTTATGCAGGCAAAGAACTGTTGTCTCTAGAAAAAAAAGATTCCTTTGTAATGTTTTATCCGGCGCTTCCTGGTAAATTTAATCTTTATTTTAAAGGCCGCCAGACAGCGCATATTGAGCTGACGTTTGCTTATAACTTGAATAATGCCGGGAGAAGAGAAATCTTTGTAAAACGCATTATATCTTCAGGAAATCTTGAAGCCGATCTCTTAAGTATGCGCTATCTAAAGCGTTATTTAATTATGCAGCAGCACGGATCCACCAATCAAAATTGGCAGAAAGTAAAAATAGACCTGGGTTTTAGGAAATGATCGCCCTTGATTTTTCATACGGAGTATCGCTATTTCTTGCTTTTTTCATCTTTTCTGTTTTTGCATCCTGGTTTTTTATCAGTCGGAAGCAGAGGAAAAGTAGCTTTGAGACAGAGAAAGAGAGGTACGTTTGGCATTGCGCGGTATGCACTTATACTTACATTAATAGTAGTGAAGAAAAGTTTTCTGCTTGTCCGCGTTGTAGTAGTTTCAATGATCGGTGAAAGGTAGAAAATAGTTGACAGTATAAATAGTTGCCTTACAATAAAATTGGAGGTGACAGTATGATTACAGAAATTGGTATTGTAGCTGGTGATATATGGCATTATCTTGACGAGCGCCAGGAAGTATCGTTATCTGAATTGATCCGTGGCATAGATAAGCCCCGCGAAATGGTATTGATGAGCTTAGGCTGGCTTGCGCGCGAAGGCCATGTGGTGGTGACACTTCTTCAGTCAGATTATAATATCACCTTGAGAAAAAATTCGTGATTTTCCTCCCAATATGAGTGATATAGGTATTTATTTTGGCCCGCAAAGTATGGATGTAGCTTTAGTTAAGGCGAATAAACTTATTGCTCATAGCGTTTTTACCGGAATATCAAGCGGTGATGAAACGCAGGACAAGGTCCCGGAAGAAGTAAAAATACCGGCGCTTCTTAAGGAAATTTTTAAACAGCACAACGTAGTAGAAAAATCCGAAGTCACGGTTGCCCTTTCCGGAAAAGATTTTATCATAAGGACTTTTGAAATTCCTGTTATTCCTGCCTCAGAGCTTAATAATGCCGTTACTTACGAGATAAAAAAATATATTCCTTTTCGTATAGAAGAAATGATTTTTGATTTTCAGGCTACTTTGGATAAAAGCCTTCGGAGATACCAGATACTTTTTGCCGGAGTAAAGAAAGATACTTTTGAAAAATATAATTATATCATGATGCAGTCCGGCATGCTTCTTGGCGGATTAGAGTATGCGGGTTTTAGTTTCTTAAGGTTGCTTAGCCTTGTAGGTATTCGAGAAAAAAACTCTATTGCTGTGCTTAGTGTTGACCCCAAGGAAAAAGATGAATCAAGCTTTATTGTGATCGAAAAAGGAGTCCCGATTTTTAGCCGGGATATTGCTTTTCCTGTTGAATCCTCTGCGTTCCAGAATAACAGCAGCTCTGCTGATTTCTATGATAAAATTAAACGCGAGATGCGTATTTCTTTAGATTATTACCGCCGTAAGTTTCCCCTCAAAGAAATTAAAAAAGTATATTCGTTTTCACTCAAAGATGACAAAAGGCAGCTTGAGATGTTTTTAACAAACGTGGTAGATAATTCAATGGTTATTAGTTTAGCTTCCCGCATAGAAGGGGCATATGATCCTTCTTCAGGGTTTTTAAAGGCTTTTGGAGCGGGGTTAGCTAAGCAAATCCTGCCTACTTTTAAAATAAATCTTATTTTGGCAAGAAATATCGCCTTAAAGTCGGCACTCGGAGTCTCGCGGAAAGATAAAAAATCTTGGATAGGCGTTTTAGGAGGGGAGATTTTTTTAATTATATTTGGGATTGTTTTATGTTTGGGCCTGCACGGTTTTATGTATTCAAAAATTTATCCTGCCAGGGTTCAGTTAAAAGGAGTTGTTGCTAAGCAGGCGCTATTTTCTTCTATTTTAGCAAAACGGGGCCTTGGTGAATTAACCGAACTTGAAAATAAAAAAAGCGCCAAATTAAACAAAATTACTTCAGTAATAAAAAATCAGGTTTATGTGGCGCAAATTCTTGATCTTATTCCTCGGCTTTTGTCTCGGGATATGTGGCTTACTGATTTAAGTTTTGGCCAGGAAAATAATACCCCTGTGTTTATCATCTCCGGAATCGTTAACAGCCCTAACAATGCTAAAGAATTGCCGATGGTAAAAGATTTTATGGGCAAAGTAAAAAGCGACCAGGTTATTAAGAAATATTTTAAAGAAATAAAAATTTCTTCCCAAGAGAAAATTAAATTTTTAGGTAAAGATGCGACAAGTTTTATTATCAGGTGCAATAGATAATTCAGCCTAGATCAATATGGAACAAAAACAAGCTTTGCGTTTAACTATAATTGGGATCGCGGTAGTTTTATGTCTTGGTATTTACCAGAAAGATAAAACTGCGCTTACTGCGCTAGAAAGCCAAATAGATACGGAAAAAAGCAAAAATATTGCGTTAAAAAGCCTGGAAATGGTTGACAAGATGAGTTTTAAATATAAGGAGTTAATAAATAATAAAGATATTGAAAAATCAGTTGATGTAATTCAGGAGATGGCTTCTAGAGCAAATGTAAAGATTGATTCTTTAAACTCTAAAAGTGAAGAGTACGGAGATGTGTTTGTCAGCTATCCTTATGCTTTGAGTTTAACAGCAAAAAATTTTCATGAGATCGGCAAGTTCTTGAGCTTGCTTGAAAGCCATTCGAATATTTACATTATCCGTGATTTAAAGATTAAACCTGTGCAGAATTTTGATGGAGAATATGATTCTGTAAAAGCAGAAATAAGCGTATTTACGGTTTTATTGAGGGATTGAACTACAGGGACACTTTTTAACATGTAGTTTAAAATTTAAAAAAGTGTCCCTAAAGTTAACAAGTGTCCCTACAACACTGGAGGATGTATGTTAAAGAAAAATATTTTGGTATTAATTTTTTCACTGGTTTTTTTGTCTCAACTTCACGCTCAGGAAACACTTACTATCACCACTTATTATCCTTCTCCTAACGGCAGTTACCATGAATTGGGCGTAAACCGTCTGGCAGTGGACGTGACTCCTAATACTGGTGTTGCTCAGACGACGGAATATAATGCCATGAATAATGGCGATGCTCATATTGGCAGGTCGCTTATTGTCGGATCTTTGAGGCAGCCATTTTGGTATCGCAATGGAGCATTGCCTACTGACGGAATAGCTGTAATTGAAGAGAGAATGGGTATAGGAGTAAGGAACCCTATTAATAATGTCGCTAATTTGCGCTTAGTCTTAGGTGACCCTGTTAACCCTGATATAAATAATAGTGGTTTTAACGCTAATCGAGTGGGGAATTTAATGGAAGTGGGTGTTGTTACAGATGGAAGAGAAAGAATGCGTGTGAGGACTAACCCGGCCAATCAGGTGCAGGGATTTGCAGGGATTAATACTACAACTCCGCAGCTGCCTTTAACTATAGGAAATACGGCATTAGCAGCAGCAAATAGAACAGGGTTTGATACTACTATTATAAATCCAGGGAATCGTTTAGCGCTTGATATTAGAACTGATAACATTGCTGTGAATACACAAAGGATGAGAATAGTTACTTCACCTGTAGTTGATGTTGATGAAGGGTTGGTAGGGATTAATACCGGGGCAAGGGTTCAGAATCGCCCTCTTTTAGTAGTTGGTCGTACTGATGGAACACGTACGCACACTGCTGCGTTTTATGACGGTTTGAACGGAGTTGGCGTAGGTATAGGTAGTGTAACTATACCTCCCGGAGGTACTAACCCAGGGACTTACGCAAGTATTCAAGCTGCGCGTGAAAATACTGCGGAAGATGATAATGTTGACGATCTTTCTTTGCAGCGGCTTGCAGGTCAGCTTTATGTAGGGACAGCTTTAAAATCTTCTGAGAATGGTCAAAAGTATAAAATGATATTGCGTACTGCTGATCCAGGAGGAATAAGCGTTGGAGTAAATGGTGCTCCCGCACCAGCAGCAGCCGATCCTATTTATGCAGGAAAATTTCTCGGTAATCAATTTGGTATCTTTGCTGTCGGAGCAACAAGAGCTGCTACGTTTCGAGGCGATGTATTTATAACAAATAATGGATTTATTAGAGGTGCTGCTGCAGATGTTGCTGAAGCTATGGCTTGTCCTGGATGCGAAGCAGGTGATGTAGTTATAATTGATGCGGATGTTAGTCAGCAGTTTAAAAAATCTTCACGTGCTTATGATTATGCCGTAGGAGGGGTAATTTCTAAAAAGCCTACATTATATATTGGTGACCCGGATAAAAAAGACGCTAAGCCTTTGGCTTTAGTCGGCCAGGTCGAATGTAATGTTGCTACCGAAAACGGCCCAATTAAGCGTGGAGATTTACTGGTAACTTCTTCAAAACCCGGTTTTGCTATGCGTGCAGATATTGATAAATTAAAACCCGGGATGATGGTGGGAAAAGCCCTTGAGCCCTTAGAAAAAGGTGAAGGAAAAATTATTATATTAATTAGCGCCAGCTAGTAAAGGGGGTTATCGTGGTAGATAAAAAAATAATATTTATTTTGTTAATAGTTTTTATTGTCTTTCCCTTTAAGCAAAAATTAGCTTTTTCGGCTTGCGGGACAGTAACTAATGCTTGCCCAAATTGTTCAGGCGGGAGGTACCGGACTAATCCTTCGGAATCTTGTAATATAGGGACGCATTGTTGTGGTTCTGATTGTTCTAGCAGTTGTTGTAATACTACTTGTACGCCCCCTCCATGTACTTTTACAGGCGGAACTAATGCAGATGGGGATCCTTATGATGCTCAATGTGGCGATTGTAATGATAATGATCCGCATATCTATCTTGGTCATTCTGAATTTCTACATTGTGATGTAGCTAGTTGTAAGCAGTGGGATCCGTCTTGGCCGGGTGTATGCATAGAGTTTGAATATGACCCTGCTAACGGTAAGCTTTGTGGCTGTGTGGATGGTAAAAATAACGATTGCGCAGGCGGAACAGATTCTACCGATGCCGCTTGTCCAGCGAATTTAAATAAGGATTGGGTAATTTTTAAATCTTTTACCTTGAATCAAAATAAAATAGTTACTGGAGGAGTATGGGTAGCGCCTGGAGTTACTTTGACTATAGCGGGTGGTCGTATGTTACGGATACAAGGTAGCGGGTTGCATATTGCGCCAGGCGGTAATGTTAGGCCTATGGCGGGAGCAAGAATTAGGTTTAATTAGTCTTTAAATTTTATTATAAACGAAAGCCATGTTATTTTCTCCACAAAAGGTATTTATTTTCCTTAGTATTGTATTTTTTTTAATTCCCGCAGAAGCTAAAGACTCTTCCGTAGATCAACTTATCTTTGCTCCTCATCCCGATGATGAAACCCTGTGCTGCGGAAATACGATTGTAGAAGCTATCAATAATAAAGAAAAAGTAAAAATAGTTTTTTTGACTAACGGTGATGCCGCATATATCGAAGATAATTTCAAAAAACCATTTAATAATGAAGCTGTTTTAACCGATGAGACAGATAATTTAGAACAAGAAGCAATGTCGGTTATAAGTAGCGAAGAGGAGTTAGCTAATTTTTTAAAAAGAAAAATAACACTTAAGCCTAAAAATAAGCAAACCCCAAAAAATCCTTCCAAAAATCTTTCTTTTCCTCAAAAATATATTGCTTTAGGTTTGGCCAGGCAGAATGAGGCGGTAAGCGCCGATAAAATCCTAGGGTTAAAAAAACAAGATTTATTATTTTTAAGTTATCCTGATAGGGGTCTGTCGGCACTTTTGGATGAAGTCTCTGGCAATCATCATATATCGGATACAACAGGGTTAGGCGCTTCTTCATATCGAAATACTTATAACCGGGCTAAAAATGGTTATAACAAAGAAAACCTGCTTTTAGACATAGAGGATATCCTTAATAAATACAAGCCGAAGAAAATTTTTATACCCTTCCCCTTGGATAATCATTCCGACCATCGTGCGGCTTATAAATTTCTTTATCTTGCTTTAGATGAGTTATCGGATAAAGATAGGCCGCAATGGATTAAAGAGCTAAGTATTTTTTACTATAATATTCATAAGCCCAGGGATTATATTTTTTATCCGCGTTCAAGTGTAAAAACAGAAGGAAGCTCAAAAAACCTTTTAAAACAAAAGGCGTTGGATGAATATGCTACTCAAATAAAACCTTTGCAAGAAGAAGGGTTATACGATTTTTTTAAAAATTCCAAAGAAGAATTCTGGGGATGGGATAATTCTTTGGAGTATTTGCAGGATGTGCGAAAAGAGTGGTTTGAAATCGGAAAAATCATGCATGAGAAAGGTTATCAGCTAAATTTTGGCGTAGTAGCTGATATAGCCGAGAATATTAGAGATTCCACTAATCGCATGGTTAAAAGAGAGCGTATTTATTCTGATAATCCTTTCGTTGTAAAAGATTTAGTTTTAGCAGCTGCAGAAGGGATGAATGATGCAGGTGTAATTCCGGTAATAAAACATTTTCCCGGATTGGGTAGAGCTCAAAAAGATCCCCATTTTCGCCTTCCAATAATTTCTGCAACCAAAGAAGAGTTTTACAAAAAAGAACTCATACCTTATCAGGCATTACTTAAACAAAATATGCATTTTTGGGTCATGCTTGATCATGCTCTTTATCCAGATCTTGATGATAAACCGGCGAGTATATCCGGTAAAATTGCCACTAATTTTTTGAGAAATGAACTGGGATTTAATGGCATAACTATTGCTGACGAATTAAACGCGATGCAGTCGTTACGCGAATATGTGGCTAAACAAGGAAAAGAATTTTTACTTGAAGAAGTGGTGCTGGATACTTTTAAAGCTGGGATAGATTTTGCTTTAATTTATATTGAGCCAAGTAAAGCAGATGAAGCTATTGCTAAGATAGTAGAAAGGGTAAAGAAGGCCTTAGAAAACAATGAGTTAGAAGCCAAAGAATTTAATGCTTCTATTGAGAGAATAATTAAGGAAAAGGAAAGGGTTTTTAAGAGACCATTCTCCCCGTATATAAAAGATATGACTCAGGAAGAAAAGATTGCTCAGAAGTTGATTTTTGACGCTAACAGCGATGAAGAAATGGCTGTATTTAGAAAATACGGCTTGGGGGGGATTGATCCGCGTATGGTTTCATTTAAGGAAAAATTTTCTGACGTTAAAATACCTCCTTTTATTATTTTTCAGCATGAAGGAGGAAAAATCAAGGAAGAAGGAGTTTACAGTAAAAGTCCTTCTGTAATAGGAAGAGAGCTTGAGTTGATTATGGCTAAGGATGGCAGCCTGCTTAATCCTGAGAAAAGAGAAAAAATACCGCAGTTTGAAAAAAAAGAATCTCCTGGAAGCTCAAATAAATTAACTATAGAAGATCGCAATCAGTGCCTTTTTATATTAAAAAATGGGATAGATAAAGTCATAAAAAATAATTATTATTCTACCTCTCCGTTTATGATCGATGAGAATGAAACATTACAATTGCGTTCTTTTAAGGAGCTTCCTTTTGAATGGATCAAGTTGTTTCCGGATGAAGAGAGTAATTTATTTAGTTATGAGATGTTAAAAGAAGGCTGGAAAAAAATGAAAGCCGAAATTTCTTCTAAAACATCGTTTTCTGAAAAACTAAATTTGTTAAAGGATAAATTGAGTATTTTTAACGCAAATTGCCGTCTGCTTTGTTTGGCAGCACATCCTGATGATGAGGATGCCGCTGCCTTGCTGTATTTTAAAAATAATTATGGTTGTGATACTTCCATAATTTTTGCTACACGGGGAGAAGGCGGAGAAAATAAAATTGGTTCTCAACAAGGAAAAGAATTGGGTTTTGTGCGCAGCGAGGAGGCAGAGTTATCTTCTGTTGTTCTTGGCGTAGATCAGGTTTATTATTTGGGCGAGAATGATTTCGGATATACTACTTCACTTAATAAAGTATTGGAAAATTGGGATAAGGATGAGGATTTAGCAAGACTTAATTATTTTTATAATCTCATTAAGCCAGATATTATTATTACAAAACATGCAGATACTGATGAACATGCTCAACATCGCGTATTATTAATTTTAGCTAAAAACGCGCTAAAGAAGATGAATTCCCGGCAACCGGTTAAATTTTATGAACGCACTACAGAAAAAAATGCAGATTTAATTATAGAAGAAGACTGTGTAAAAATTAAAGAAGCACTTAGTGAGCATCGTAGCCAGGGTTTTGAACTTGCCTGTGATAGTGATAAAGAGCAAGTTTACTATAAATTAATGGTTTTTCCTGGTAAAATTACAGATTCCTCCGAAAGTAAAAGTAGATCAAGCGATAATTTATCAGGAGTTATGGGAATAAAAGTTTTTCCCCGTAGGGTAGGTTTGTTTGAAGCAGGAGAGAATACGCTTTTTGTAATATTGCACACACTAGGCTATCAAGTAAAACGTGTTACTATTGAGGATATAAAAAGCGGTAAGTTATCTGACTTTGATACAATAATTTTAGGTCAGAGAGCTTATGGGCGTATTCCCGGCTTATCAGGGTTTAATACGAAGTTGTTTGAATTTATGCGTACAGGAGGGAATCTGATATTTTTTGCGCATGATATAGGGGAAGGCAGAGAGATTACTTTCCCGTATTATCTGGCAAGCTCTTTTAATTATATTCCTGATAAGAATGCGAAAGTAAAATTGCTGCTTCCGGGCCATCCCTTATTTACTTTTCCTAATAAAATTTATGTTGTTGATTTTAAAGGCTGGTTTAAGCAACGAGGTGCATCTTTTCCGGAAAAATATTCAGGCCAATATAGCGAATTGACCTCTTGTTTTTCTTCTGATGGTAAACAAGCAAACGGTGGATATTTGGTTGCTGATTATGGAAAAGGTTCTTATATTTTTACATCTTATGATTGGTACAGCCAGTTTAGGGAATTTCATTTTGGCGCACTAAAGAATCTTGCTAATATGGTAAGCTATAAGAATCAAAAACAATTTGAATATAATTGAAAGGACA
>CAKKSP010000017.1 GCA_919902045.1 Omnitrophica bacterium GWA2_41_15
CTTGTCGTCCATGTTATCAAAATTTTCGTTTTCCCGGATGTAATTATGAAATTCAGTGCCTTAAAAAGCTTACTCCGGATAAAGTTTTCGCCGCTTGTCAAAAAATTTTAGGATAAATATGATACCAATTTCAGATCTTACCAAACAACACGCGCCTATACGTAAAGAGATCGAGAAGGCGCTTGCTCAAATCCTGGATAATTGCGATTTTATTCTAGGAAAAGAGTCGCAGCTTCTTGAAAAAGATGTTTCTAGTTATTGTGAGGTAAAATTTGCGGTAGGCGTGTCTAATGGAACAGATGCTATTAGGCTGGCCCTAGTAGTTTTAGGAATTAAACCGGGTGACGGAGTGATTTGTCCTGCTTTTACATATTACGCTACTGCCGGAGCAGTTAGCAGTATTGGCGCAATTCCTGTATTTTGCGATATAAATCCGGAAACTTACACAATTTCTATCCCGGATCTTGAAAAAATCCTAAATAAAAAGTCTAAAATATCGATTAAAGCTGTGATACCGGTTCATCTTTACGGCCAATGCGCGGATATGGATCCGATTTTAAAAATTGCCCGTAAATATAAAATTGCCGTAATTGAAGATAATGCCCAGGCTTTCGGCGCAAAATATAAAAATAAGTTTGCCGGAACAATAGGCGATTGTGGGACATTGAGTTTTTACCCTGGTAAAAATCTAGGCGCATGCGGAGATGCCGGTATGGTTTTAACTAATCGCCAGGACGTTTATGAAAAAATCCTTTTATACCGGAACCAGGGAAATAAAGAAAAATATTTTCATACAGTTTTAGGTTTTAATCATCGCATGGATACAATTCAGGCGGCAATTTTACGTATAAAACTAAAATATATTGATAAATGGAATAGAAAACGTGTACAGATAGCAAGTTATTTTGATAAGGGGTTAAAAAATACAGGTATCCATATTCCTAAAGTTGCCGGATATAATACGCATATATACCACCAATATGTTCTGCGTATGAATACCTCAAGTGATAATCTCATTGCTTATCTCAGGGAAAATGGTATTGATGCCCGCGTGTATTATCCGGTGCCGTTACATCTGCAGGAATGTTTTAAATACTTAGGATACGTTGAAGGTGATTTTCCTGTATCTGAAGAAGCAAGTAAGAATATCCTGGCAATTCCGGTATATCCGGATCTTACTCCTGTTGAGTGCAGGCATATTATCAAAACGATTAAGGAATTTTTATGCCGGAAAAAATAGCGCTTTCCGTAGTGGTGCTGACTAAAAACGAAGAGAAGCGTATTCGCGCCTGCCTTGATTCGGTTACCTGGGCAGATGAAATTATTTTAGTTGATGATGAGAGTACAGATAAAACCGTAGAAATTGCCTCTAAATTTACCAATAGGATCCTTACTTGGCGCATGGATATCGAGGGAAGGCATAGAAATTGGGCCTATGCCCAAGCGCGAAATCTCTGGGTTTTAAGCCTTGATGCTGATGAAATCGTTACCCCTGAATTAAAAGAAGAGATAACCCGCGTACTTTCTACAAAACCTATTGAAAATGGGTTTACAATCCCGCGCAGGAATTTTATCGGCGATTATTGGGTAAAATATGGCGGCTGGTATCCAAGCCCCCAGTTAAAACTTTTTCGTAAAGATAAGTTTCGTTATGAAGAGGCAGACGTTCATCCGCGCGCATTTATGGATAAGCCCTGCGGCCACCTTAAAGGTGACCTGATACATTATTCGTATCGTAATTTTTACGATTTTTTATTAAAACTTAATAATCAAACAACTCGGGAAGCAAATAAGTGGAAGGCGCAAGGTAAACCAATGCGGTTTTATATATTCCTCTGGCGGACAATTGATCGTTTTATGCGTACTTATGTGGGAAGAAAAGGCTATAAAGACGGATACTTCGGATTTATTATTGCTTTTAATGCCGGGTTTTATCAGATATTAAGTTACCTAAAGTATAAAGAGCTAATGTTGTTAGAAAGGAGAAAGTACTAATGCGCGTTTTAATCACCGGTGGTGCTGGTTTAGTCGGCAGCCATGCTGCTGAATTTTTTGCCCTACATGATCCTAAGAACCAGGTGGTTGTTTTAGATAACCTGATGCGTTCAAAGATTTTTGGTTACAATAAAGCTTCGGTTGAATTTAACTGGAATTACCTGAAAAAATTTAAGAATATTACCCTTATTAAAGGCGATGTGCGCGATGAGCGCGATGCAGCTAAAGCAGTAGGCAAAGGCGTAGACGTATTGATTCATACAGCCGGCCAGCCCGGAGTTCCTTCAAGTGTGCGTAATCCAAAAGAAGACTTTAGCATTAACGCTTTTGGCACGCTAAATATGCTGGAAGCAGTGAGGAAAAAATCTAAGGATACAGCTGTAGTATATTGCTCAACAAATAAAGTTTTCGGCGAAAATGTTGATAAAATTCCTTTGGCTGAAAAAGCAAAGCGTTATGTTTTTAAAAATAATAAAGGCGTATCCGAGGCCATGCTTACGGATCTTACCGGGCATACTCCTTATGGGGTTTCTAAATTAGTCGGTGATCTGTATGTCCAGGAATATAGCCATATTTATAAAATGAAAACCGCTGTGTTTCGTATGTCATGCACTTATGGCACGCGCCAGTTCGGTTTTGAAGACCAGGGTTGGGTTGCCTGGTTTATTATTGCTACGCTTTTTAACAAACCGATCACGATTTATGGAAACGGAAAACAGGTGCGCGATATGCTTTATGCCGATGACCTGGTGGATGCTTTTAACCGATTCATTAAGAGCGATTTAAAGCGCGCACTTTTTAATATCGGCGGGGGACAGGAGAATACAATCTCACTGCTTGAATTCCTTGATGAATTAAAAATACTTACCGGGAAAAATCCGAAAGTTAATTTTGCGGATTGGCGTCCTTCAGACCAGAAGGTTTATGTTACAGATACCACTAAACTTGAAAAAACCCTGAAATGGAAAATTAAAACTCCGGTTAAAGAGGGATTGCGTAAACTTACCGAATGGGTCAGGGAAAATAAAAATTTCTTTATTTAATATATGGCAAAAGCTATTTTTCTTGATCGAGACGGGGTAATTAACCGTTATCCCGGTGATTTTAAGTATGTGCAATCCAGTAAGGAGTTTAAATTCCTTCCGGGAGTAAAAACAGCTTTGAACCTCTTAGTTAAAAAAGGCTATAAACTTTTTGTGATTTCAAATCAGGCAGGTGTGGGTAAGGGGCTATATTCTCAGGTAGTACTTGATAATATTACTGCTACTATGCAAAAAGCGCTCCTTATTCATGGAGTGCGCTTTGATGGGGTTTATTATTGTACTCATCGTGAAGAAGAAAATTGTGCTTGCCGTAAACCCAGAACCGGTTTAGTAAAAAAGGCGCTTAAGGATTTTGCTAAAAGCGGAAAGAAAATTACTCTTAAACAAAGTTATTTTGTCGGTGATACCTTGCGCGATATCGAAACAGGCCGCGCCTCCGGGTTAAAGGCCATCCTTATTTTTTCCGGGAAAGAAAAGCTTAAAAATAAAGAAAATTGGCATATCAAACCGGATCAAACATTCTCAAATTTAAGAGAAGTTGCCAAGGCTGTTCCATAGCCTTTTATTTATGAAAATAATTATTACATATGCTTCAGCCGGAGCCGGCCATTATAAAGCTGCCGAAGCAATTAGGGAAAGCCTTTTAAATAGCTGCAGCCACGAGGATGAAATTATTATCTGCGATGCGCTTAAGTTAAGTAAAGGTTATTTTTCTCTTTCCTATGTAAAAATATATGATTTTTTGGTCAGGCACGCGTCATGGATCTGGGGAATAACTTTTTGGCTTACTTCGCGCAGGGCAATAGCAGCCATAATGCAGGCAATTGGTGTGTATCTTGACCGTTATGGATCAAGGAGTTTTCTGAAATTTTTAAAAAAAGAAGAAGCTGATTGGATTATCTCAACGCATTTCCTGCCTTCGAGGATTGCCGCCTGGTTAAAAAAGCATAATCTTATCCGCTCTAAGCTAATCACCGTTATTACAGATTACGGTGTGCATCCTTTTTGGATAAATCAGGATACAGATTTTTATGCTGTAGCAACAGAAAGAACTAAAAAGCAACTTTTGCATTGGGGTATATCAGATAAAAACATTGTTATTACCGGCATACCGGTTTCTGCTAAGTTCTGGCAGCATCCTGCGCGTAAAGACCTGGCGGAAAAACTGGATATTCATTACAATAGTTTTACCGTGCTTTTATGTACCGGTTCTTTTGGTATTGGCCCTTTAGAAAAAATTGCCGAAAAACTCTGGCCGGATGTGCAGGTGTTGGTAGTCTGCGCCTCAAATCAGAAACTTTACAGAACGCTTATCTTAAAGGATTATCCGAGAACAAAGGTTTTTAGTTTTGTAAGCAATATGCATGAGCTTATGTCAGTTTCGGACATGATTGTTACTAAACCAGGTGGGATGACAATAACTGAACTTTTAGCAAAAAATATAATTCCTGTGTTTATTTCGCCGATCCCAGGGCAAGAAACGGAAAATTTACGAGTTTTTAATGAATTAGGAATCGGCTCATTTGCTTCAAATGAGGATGATGTAGCCAAAATTGTCAGTAAGTACCGTCATACTCCAAAGCTGCTTACCGATGCAAAAAACCATATTTTGGCTATTCAGATGGAAATAAATAAAGAGCTACTTTTAAATGTCATACGCACAAATCATATTTGACCTGCCGCTTGATGGGCCATTCGATTACGCTATTCCGAGAGACCTTAGCCAAAAAGTAAAAGAAGGAAGCCGGGTGTGGGTTTTTTTGGGAGCTCGGAGGCTCGTTGGCTACGTTTATGCTATCGCAAAAACCTCATCTGTAAAAAATACTAAGCCCATAACCTCTTTAATAGATGATAAACCAATCGCGGGAAGTGAAAATTTCTTAATTGCGGAATTTTTATCTGATTATTACGGTTGTAGTTTAGGCCAGGCCCTAGCGATTCAATTTCCTGAACAGGTGCGTAACGGGAAACAGTTTCATTTTCCTAAAAGTACTTTCATACAATCTGAAATTGCCGGCAATAAAGGTATACTCCTACATTGGGAATGTCCGGATTCAAAGTGGGATTTTTTCACAGAGCAGATAAACTCTGCGTTAAAAAACGGATTAAAGGCAATTTTTATTGCGGCAGATAAATTTATGCTTGAGCAGGTAAAAACTCGCCTTTCCCCGAAAATTAATAATGAAAAGAACTTTACTGTCGGAACGCGCTCACAAGTTTTTACCCGCCTGGAACCTTTAGGGCTTATTATTGTCGACCAGGATGAGAATTTTGCCCATAAACAAGAACAATCCCCACATTATCATACAAGGGAAGTTGCGATTATGCGGTCAAATTTAACTAACAGCCAGCTTATTATCGCATCGCGCTCTCCGTCACTTGAATCCTGGAAGATGGCAAAGGATAAATTATTAAAATATATTAAACTTAGTTCAAAATTAAACAAAGAAATAAAAATTATTAATCCGCGTAATCCCTTACAGACGCACGAGGCGATTCTTGCCGCGCTGACAAGAAAAGAAAAAGTTTTACTTGTTTTAAACCGCAGCGGTTTTGCTACGCAAGCTTATTGCCATAATTGCGGTTTTTGTATGACTTGTCCGCGTTGTAATGTTAAGCTTATCCTGCATCATCCGGATAATATGCTTCGCTGCCATTACTGTAATTTTAAACAAGAGGCTGTTTCTATTTGTCCAAAATGCCAGTCCGGTTATATAAAATACAGCGGGACAGGTACGGAAAAACTTGAAAGCGAAATGGCGCGTATCTTTCCTCAGGCAAAGGTGGTTTGTATTAAAAAAGATACTGTTTTTGACCAGGAAAAGGCGGATATATTTATATCTACGGAGTCGGTATTATCTTTACCAATACGTTTTAAAAATGTTTTTGCTATGGCAATTGATTTTTCTTTAAATTACCCTGATTTTCGCGCCGCAGAAAAGACGTATGGCTTATTATGCGGGCTCCTAGATTTAACAAATTATAGGCTCTACATCCAGACTACTTTGCCGCAGCATCACGTTATAAGAGCAATTTTAGAGCAAGATCCAGCTATTTTTTATGATGAAGAGTTAAAACAGCGGGATCAGGCAAAACTTCCGCCGTATCTACATTTGGGAATATTAAGGATCCGCGGTAAAAATGAAACCCGAGTTAAAGAAACAGCGGAGGAGTTTTTTAAGCTTTTAAATAGTGAAAATAGCGTTGATTCAAAAGTTGAAGTTGCGGCAATTGCGCCTTCAATTCCGCCAAAAAAACGCGGCTCGTATCATTTTCAGATCTTATTAAAAGCAAAAAAGCCGCAGGATATCGTGAAATTCATAAAAACCCGCTTACAAAATTATAAGCATTCGGGTATAATGCTGGTGTTAGATATTGATCCTATATGAAAATTGTATTTTTCGGAAGTTCTGATTTCTGTACCCCCAGTCTTAAGGCGTTGATCGCTAAAGGCTATGATATTGCCTGCGTAGTTACCCAGCCTGATAAACCAAAGGGTAGAGGGATGCAGGTTGGCGTTACTCCTGCAAAGCAACTTGCAATTTCTTCCGGAATAAAGATTTTTCAACCAACTTCTGTAAATTCAGTCGAGTCTATTGCTTATTTACGCAGTTTAGGCGCTGATTTGTTTGTGGTAATTGCCTATGGACAGATTCTTTCGCAAGAAGTATTGGATATACCTAAGATTGCCCCAATAAACCTGCATGCCTCACTTCTTCCTAAATATAGGGGAGCGGCACCGATAAATTGGGCGATAATTAACGGTGAAAAAGAAACCGGTGTCAGCCTGATGAAAATGGTGCGTTTAATGGATGCCGGCCCGGTGCTTTGCCAAGAGTCAGTTGTCATAAAGGAAGCAGATAATGCCATAAATTTAACAGAGAAGCTTTCAAATTTAGGCGCGGAGTTGTTGATTAAAGGGCTTAAGTTGATTGAATCTGGGAAGTATGAACTTATTGCTCAGGATGAACTTAAAACTACTTGTGCACCAAAATTAACCAAAGAGTTAGGGCTTATTGATTGGAGTGATCCGGCAGATAAGATTTTGCGTTTAATCCGGGGAATTAATCTTTGGCCGCAGGCTCATACTTGTTTAGATGGTCACAATATTAAGATAATTTCTGCTTCAGTGATTGAGTATTCTGGTCCCGAAAAACAGCCTGCTCCCGGTAAAATTATTGAAACCGGGCCCCAAGGGATAATCGTATCTTGCGGCAAAGGCGCTTTACGCATAGAAAAACTTAAACCAGAAGGCCGCAAAGAAATGACCGCTGGGGAGTTTTTAAGAGGAAAAAACTAGGGGACGCTTCGGTAGTTTTTCAAAAAAGGAGGAAAAGGATGCGCAAATCGTTGTTTTTAACACTAGTTATCATGTTTATCGCAAGCGTTAATCTTTATGCCCAAGATTTATCTAAGCATTCGGTTGAATTATTTCCGGAAATATATCAACACATTTATAAGGAACCGGGGGTTATGCAAAATAAGGGTATAATGTCCGGTTTTACAGGGGTTTACACCTATCGTGATCAGGTTATGTTAAAAGCTGAAGGCCTGCTTGGCTTCGGAACAGTTGATTATAAAAACTCCGGTAAAATGGATAATTTATTTGATTATTGCGCGGAAATAAGAGGTATGGCAGGATACGATTTTAAATTTTCCGATGATATATTATTAACGCCTTACTTTGGTATCGGTTATCGCTACTTAAACGATGACTCAAGCGGAAAAATTACCTCAACCGGAGCAGCAGGATATGAAAGAGAGTCAAATTATATTTATAGCCCGCTAGGCATAGAGTGCACTCTTCAAACTGATGATGACTGGTCTATTGGAATAACAACGGAATATGATATTTTTTGGCAGGGAAGACAAATCAGCCACCTGAATGATGCAAATTCCGCTTATAACCAGGTTAAAAATACGCAAAATGATGGTTATGGAGCAAGAGGCTCGCTTAAGCTTAAGAAAAAATCACAAAAATTAGATTTCACTATTGAACCGTTTATCAGGTACTGGAATATTAAAAAATCCAACGACTCAAATGTTACCTATTCCGGTGTAATCATCGGCTATGGATACGAGCCGAAAAACAACACTACCGAATATGGCGTAAAGTTTGGATTATATTTTTAAAAACTAGGGGACGCTTCGGTAGTTTTTAAAGCTTAAAGTATTTTAGTTAGATTTTCCCTCCTTTTACGTCTATTTATAGTAGAAGGAGGGATTTTTATGCCTAGACTAAGGAGACATATTCCGGTTAACTCTGCTTTGCATATTATGTGCAGAGGTAATAACAAGCAGAACATTTTTAATGATGACAGCGATAAGCTCTATTATTGGGGGCTATTGAATGAGTTAAAAGATTTAAATAAGCTTAATGTATTTCACTACTGCATTATGAATAATCATATTCATCTTATTGTCTGGATTAAACAAGAGAGCAATCTGTCAAAGTTCATGAAACAACTTAATTTATCGTATTTTAACTATTATAAGAGGTTATATGGTTATTGTGGGCATATATGGCAAGGTAGATATAAGTGTAATGTTATTGAAACAGATCGATATTTGCTACATTGTGGAAAGTATATTGAACTTAATCCTGTGCGCGCAGGTATTGCTTGTTCTCCATCTGAGTATGTATTTAGTAGCTATAAACACTATGCGTTTGGGAAATCGGATACCCTAGTTAGTGATAGTCCAACTTTTCTCAACTTGTCGGATAGCTCTTTAAAAAGAAGAGAACAATATATCGAGTTTGTAGTAGACAATGACGTAGTTAATTCAAATAATTTTGCAAAACAAGCTTTTATAGGAAGCGAAGAATTTGTTAAAAAATTACGTGAATATTACAACATCAAAGAGGCTAAATCTAAGGGGGGTAGGCCGAAAAAGCTAAAACCATAGAAGCGTCCCCTGGTTTTTGAAGCATAAGATAATTATTCCATAACTCATTATTTAAGATATAATAATAAATTACATTGGTATCATTTATTTAAAAATATATGCAATTAACGTTAATGAATAATAATAGAGCGTTGGGTATTAGTATTTATGCTTATTTAATAATTACTATGGCTATTTTGAGCATGCTTATTTATATTCCGTTTGCTCGTAACACTTTCACTCGTTCTTTAATAATCATTTCTAATATTCTTTATATCTGGGTTGGAGTAGGACTTTTATTATTAAAAAAATGGGCAAGGGTTAGTTTCTTAGCAATATCTTGGATTTTTATTTTTTTATTTTTATTGATTTTAATTAACTCTAAAGTTTCTGTGTCCATAACTTACTTTATTTCGTTTGGTTCATTCATATATTTGTATGGCGTTTATTATTTTACAAGAAATAAAATAAATAAACAATTCGTATAACTCTAGAAAGGAGAAAATGTATGGTAAAGATTATGAAATCAATTTGTTCAACTTTATTGGTTATAACTCTGTTGGTTTTGCAATCAGGGTGTTCAATGTTTGTTGGCTCAAGGCAGGATTTTAGCGTAAGCAGCAACTTACCTGATGCCCAGATACTTATAAATGGTGAATTTATTGGTAATGGGAACGTAAAGACAACAGTTCCTAGAAATAGAAGTGTTTCTGTTATGGTAAAAAAAGATGGATATTATCCGGTAACAAGAGATATAGGAACTAAAATGAGCACATTAGGCGTTTTGGACATTATTGGTGGGTGCATATTTCTCTTACCATTCATTGGTTTGGCCTTTCCAGGCTCCCAAGAACTTGATATTAGCAGTGTAAGCTTAATTTTACAACCAGCAGCAAAATAAAAAAACTAGGGGACGCTTCTATGGTTTCTAAACTAAAAACTACCGAAGCGTCCCCTAGTTTTTTTATTTGCTGTAACTCATTATTTGCGCTATAATTATATAAATATGATTACAATATTTTTTCTATACGGATTAGCGTTTTTCTCTCTTGGTGTCGCGATAACTGTTTATCCGCGAAAAGACAGCGCATTTAGGTTAGCGGATAAATTATGGTTGATTGCCGGATTTGGTATTGTCCATGGCGTTCATGAATGGATAGAGATGTTTATTTTGATGAACAAGCCGGCAGAAGCGGGCCTTTTGGATCTTTTTTCCATCGTTTCCTTGGTAATTTCATTTCTTTTTTTGATATATTTCGGCACAATTATTATTTCTGAGAAGAAAAAAATCGGCTCCGTGTTTAAGGCGTTGCCGTTTATCTTATTTATAGGCTGGGCTGCTTTAGCTATAATAAATAGCCGTCAGCTTTTATTGATGAGTATATGTGCGCGCTATTTGATGGGAGCGCCGGGAGTATTTCTTGCTGCTTACGCTTTATACTTACAGATTCCTGAATTAAAAAAAGAGAATTTATCTACAATTACTGCAAATTTAAAAATCGCAATCGGGGTTTTGTTATGCTATGGGTTATTCGCGGCATTGATTGTGCCTAAGGCGGATTTTTTCCCTGCCTCTGTATTAAATTATCCGGCATTTTTAAGAATTACCGGAATTCCCATCCAGATATTTCGTTCAATTTGCGCAATAATTTTTGCATATACGATTATCCGTGTTTTAAATATGTTTGAACTGGAAAAAAAGGCTAAGATAAAAAAGCTTACCGAAATGAAAGATTCTCTGACCCAAATGATAGTGCATGATTTAAATGGCCCTCTTTTAGGAGTATCGGCAAACTTACAGTTATTAGATATGGAATTGTCACAGCAGTTTTCATCCGAGCAAAGAAAAGAGTTTAATTCCGCGATGGTTGCTACGGGTGAAATGAAGCAGATGATTTCCAATATTTTGGATATAAGCAAGATGGAAGAAGATAAGCTTAACTTAATAAAGGAAAAGATTGTTTTGAATAGCCTTTTTAAGGAAGCCATAGACGTGATGGCTGCTGCGGCCCAGGTTGAGAATAAAAAACTGTCTTTTTCTATTTCTACGGATATGCCGCTGCTATTTATCGATAAAGAAATTATTCGGCGGGTTATTTTAAATTTAATAGGGAATGCATTGAAGTTTGCTCCCGAGAATAGTGAAGTATGCCTGTCAGCTGTTTATAGCCCCAAAGATAAACAGGCCGTAGTGGGCGTAAAGGACGAAGGGGAGGGAATCCCAAAAGATTACCTTGGGCGCGTATTTGAAAAGTTTGTACAAGTTGAAAGTTCTAAGCAAAAACGGCACGGTAAGGGCTTGGGGCTAACATTTTGTAAAATGGCTGTTGAAGCACATGGCGGAAGAATTTGGATTGAGAGCGAACTCGGAAAAGGAAGCACATTTTTCTTTACCATACCAATAGAGTAAAACTACCGAAGCGTCCCACTATTGACTCATTGAATAATGTTACCGAAGGATGCCGGGATAAGAGTTCCGGC
>CAKKSP010000018.1 GCA_919902045.1 Omnitrophica bacterium GWA2_41_15
GGCACCCACCAATAAATAAAATTATGCGATATCCCTATTGGCGCAGGTTCAATACCCTGAAAACGATTATGCAGCGCAAAAAGGCTGTCTGCGATATATAAAAACATATACGGCTGTTCATCATAAAGTATGCGATGAATCTGCTGATAGCAAGATTTTCTTTTTTCCTGATCAAAAATTTTTCTTCCTTCAATAAGTAAACGGTCTACCTCTTCATTTTTATAAGAAATAAAATTGAATTCTCCTTCTTTAATCTTACTTGAATGCCAAATGTCAAAATTATCCGGATCCCTGCCCAATCCCCAGGCAAGAATCACTGCTTCAAAATTCTTTTTCTCAAGGCACTCACTGACAAAAACACTCCATTCTAGGACCTTAATCTTAACCTTTACTCCGATTTCGCCTAATCGGCGCTGAATAATTTGTGCGGTTTTAATGCGTTCTTCATTTCCCTGATTTGTGGTAATAGTAAATTCCAGGCTTTTATCTTTGAAACCTGCTTCAACAAGTAGTTTTTTAGCTAAACTAGGGTTAAATTCAGATGGTTTTATTGATTCATCAAACGCCCAGGAACCGGGAATAAAAGGGCCAGTAACAGGTTTACCGTAACCCAAAAGTATCATCTTAATAATTTCGTTTTTATCTACTGCCAAGTTGAGTGCCTGACGCACGCGTTTATCCTGGAATTTCGGGTTTTTTAAATTATACCCTAAATAAGTATATCCGAAACTCGGCAACCTAAATTTACGGAAATTTTTCTTAAAAAAAGCGCTGTCAGTCTGGCGGCTAAATTGTAGCGGAGTTAATCCGCCGGAATCTATGCCCTGCGACTGTAACTCTAAAAAAATTGTTGCCTCATCCGGTATTATCCTGTAAAGGCAGCGGTCAATATACGGCCTTTTTTCAAAATAGTCGGGATTTGCGGTTAATTCAATTTTCTCCTGAGAAACCCAGGACTTAAATTTATAAGGACCGGTGCCAATAGGTTTACGGCTAAATTCAGTGCGGTTTAGATCTTCTTTTATAAGCAGATGTTTTGGCATAATCGGCATGCCCCAGCTTGAAAGCCCTGGTGAAAACGGCTCTTTATAGGTTACTTTAATAGTGTAGTCATCGATAACCTCAAGCGATTTTACGCGTTCAAAATCGCCGCTGTAAGGAGTTTTAACTTGCGGATCAATAAGTTTTTGGTAGGTAAATTCTACGTCTTTTGCAGTAAAAGGTGAGCCATCATGCCAAAGCACACCTTTACGTAATTTAAATAAAATTACCAGGCCTCCTTCTTCTACACTCCAGCTTTCTGCAAGGTCAGGCGCAAGATTAAGATTCTTATCGTATTTAATTAAACCGTTAAAAACCATGGCGCAAATTTCAGCGGAAGCAGAATCCGATGCTAATATCGGCACAAGCGTGCGGGCGTCAGAGATTGATGCGCTGACAATCGCGTCTCCGTAATCCTGAGAAAACGCGCAACTAAAAAAACAAAACAGAAACAAAAAAGCTACCGTTGTTAGCGGTAGCTTTATATTTTTATAAAGAGATTTTCGCACGCTTTATTTTGGCGTTACTGGTGTAGTTGCAACATCTACCGGTGCAGTTACAGGAGCTATTTTTATACCGTTCATTATTGAACGGTCTTGTCTTGCAGAAAGTATTGCCAATGACAAACAAGTAAGAAAAAATACTACTGAAAGCACGCTCGTTGCTTTAGTAAGAAAAGCGGTAGTTTTTGTCCCCAGCATCGATTCTACTCCGGAGAACCCCTCTACAAGGCCGCCGCCGCGCCCGGTTTGGACTAAGATTATCCCTATAAGCAAAACACAAGCCAACGCATGAATTACAATCAATATTGAAATCATTTTTTCACCTTTCCTGCTTCTATGATTATTTGTACAAACGAATCAGCCTTTAAACTTGCGCCTCCGACAAGAGCGCCATCTACGTCTGGCTGACTAATTAACTCCGCGGCATTTTCCGGTTTGACACTTCCGCCGTACTGAATACGGATTCCATCAGCTACCTCTTGGCCGAACATCTTTTTAAGCAATTCTCTTATATATTTATGCGCTTCCTGAGCTTGTGCTGCAGTTGCGGTTTTCCCGGTTCCAATTGCCCAAACCGGCTCATAGGCGATAATTATTTTTTGCGCTTCTTCTTCATTAAGGCCCAAAAGGCCGTTCTGAATATGATCCTCAAGCACTTTAAAGGTTTTACCTTCTTCGCGCTCTTTAAGCACTTCTCCTACGCAAACAATCGGAGCAAGCCCGATCTTTAAAGCTGCTTTAATTTTTTTATTCACCGTTTCGTTTGTTTCTCCAAAATACTGCCTGCGTTCAGAATGTCCGATAATCACATAAAGGCATCCGGCATCTTTTAACATCACCGGTGAAACCTCTCCGGTAAAAGCGCCTTCTTCCTGCCAATAAACATCCTGCGCGCCTAAGGCTATATTGCTTGTTTCTAAGGCATCTGCCAAATATGCAATTAAAGTATACGGAGGGCAAACCACAATCTCTACATTTTCTATTTGAAAAAGCTCCCTTCTTAAGGAAACTACCAACTCCTGGCCATCCTTAAGAGTTTTATACATCTTCCAATTACCGGCAATAATAATTTTACGCATTTTATTTCTCCGATAAAGCTGCTACGCCCGGTAGAAGCTTACCTTCCATAAACTCAAGGCTTGCTCCGCCGCCAGTTGAAATATGCGTCATTTTGTCTTCAACTTTAAATTTGGCAACTGCTGCGGCAGTATCACCACCACCGATGATCGTAACGGCTTTGATAGAAGTTAAAAAAATGGCAATTTCTTTTGTGCCATTACTAAAATTATCCATTTCAAAAATACCTAATGGCCCGTTCCAAACAACGGTTTGGACATTTTTAAGCGCATCTTTAAAAAGCTCGATTGTTTTAGGCCCGATATCTACAGCAATTTTTCCTTCCGGGATTATATCGACAATTTCTGTCTTTGCCTGCGGGTCAACATTATCTACAACAAGATGATCTATGGGTAGGATAATTTTTTTATTCAAGGTTTTTGCTTTTTCTAAAATTGCTTTAGCAAGGTCAACTTTATCTTTCTCAAGCTTTGAATTTCCGATATCTTTACCTTGAGCTTTAAGAAAAGTATAGGCCATGCCGCCACCGATAAGGATGCAATCGCTTTTAGGCAGTAAGTTTTCAATTACTCCGATTTTATCGGAAACTTTTGCTCCGCCTAATATCACCATAAAAGGGCGCTTTGGATTCTTAATTGCATCGTTAAGGTAAACTATCTCTTTTTCAAGCAGGAATCCGGCAACTCCCTTTAAATATTTGGTCACACCTTCTGTTGATGCATGCGCGCGATGCGCAGTACCAAAAGCATCATTCACATAAAGCTCGCCTAATTCTGATAATTTTTTAGCAAAACCAGGATCGTTTGCCTCTTCTTCGGCATGAAAACGCAAATTTTCAAGTAAAACTACTTTTTCTTTTGCGGCGGATACTTCATTTTTGATTTCATCACCGACGCAATCATTAACAAACTTTACTTGTTGGCCTAAAAGTTGAGTCAAGCGTTCTGCCACCGGCTTCAGGCTGTACTTGGCAACTACTTTTCCGTCCGGCCTGCCTAGATGGCTGATTAAAACCAGTTTTTTAACTCCATTATCTAAAAGAAACTTTATTGTAGGTAATGTTGCCTTGATGCGCGTGTCATCAGTAATTTTTAATGAATCATCCTGCGGAACATTAAAATCCGCCCGCATCAAAACAGTTTTATTTTTTATATCAATATCTTTTATTGTCGCCTTTGCCATATTAAAGTCCTTTTTTTACCAGGTATTCTGCTAAATCCACAACACGGTTTGAATAACCCCATTCATTATCGTACCAGGAGAGTACTTTAATAAAATCTTCGCCGATAACTTTGGTGCTCTTAGCATCAATAATCGAACTTAATGGGCAATGATTAAAATCAATTGAGACTACAGGGTCTTCGGTGTAACCAAGTATCCCATTCATCGCGCCTTCTGAAGCTTCTTTTAAAGCCGCGTTAATCTCATCTGCAGTTGCTTTTTTTGAAAGTAAGCAGGTTAAATCAACTACTGAAACGTTAGGAGAAGGCACGCGAATAGCAAACCCGTCGAGCTTTCCTTTTAATTCAGGAATAACAAGCGATATTGCCCTTGCTGCTCCAGTTGATGTAGGTATCATAGAAACTGCGGCTGCGCGGGAACGGCGTAAATCTGAATGCGCCATATCCTGGACTCTCTGGTCATTGGTATAAGCATGGATCGTAGTCATTAATCCTTTAACAATCCCGTATTTATCATTAATAATCTTGGCAAAAGGCGCAAGGCAGTTAGTTGTGCAGGAAGCATTTGAAAGCACGTGGTGGTTTTTCGGGTCGTACTTATTTTCATTTACGCCCATAACAATCGTAATATCTTCGCCTTCTGCAGGAGCAGAAATAATAACCTTCTTTGCCCCGCCTTTTAAAATATGGCTCTCAGCTCCGCGAACTTCTTTTCCTTTTTTATTTACGCCATCTTTTTTTATAGTAAATAAGCCGGTTGATTCAATAACGATATCAACGCCTAAATCTTTCCAGGGAAGCTCAATAGGATCTCTTTTTGCAAGGACTTTTATGATTTTTCCGTCAACTGATATGGTATCTTCCGATGCTGCTTTTACTTCTCCGGGAAACCTGCCGTGCACGGAATCATACTTAAACAAATAGGCATTACTCTTTGCGTCAGTCAGATCATTTACTGCCACAAGCTCAAGTTTAGAATCTTTACGCTCAAGAATAGCCCGTGCTACTAAACGTCCAATCCTTCCGAAACCATTAATACCAACTTTTACTGCCATTTTGAATCCTCCTTGTCAGTTAGACAACACCGGCACATATTCCGATTGTGCCGGGTGTAATAATTTTAAAAACAGCTACGTTTTTTCTTCGCGCAGGTATTTTGCCGCTAATTCAGGGGGCGTTGGAACAGTGTAGAAACCGGAACCCCATTCAAATCCGGCGACACGGGTCAATTTTGGCATAATTTCTAAGTGCCAATGATACCCTTCTACATTAATTTCTCCGTTTGCGGGTGCCGTGTGGATGATAAAGTTATACTCGGGAGTCCCAAAGACTTTTCGTAACCTACCGATAGTTTCTTTAAGTATTACCGCAAGCGCTGGCAATTCTTCCGGACGCATGTGGCAAAAACAGCTGTTATGCTGCTTTGGTATTATCCACATCTCAAAAGGAAACCTTGAAACAAACGGACAAAAAGAAAGAAAATGCGCGTTTTCTACAATAATCCTTTCTTTTTCCTGAACCTCCTGACGAATCATATCGCAAAATATGCAGCGTTCGCGATATTCAAAATATTTTTGCGCACCCTTGATTTCTTCCATGACATTTTTCGGCACCATAGGCAAAGCAACCAGCTGCGTATGCGGATGTTCAAGAGAAGCTCCGGCAGAAGGCCCGAAATTTTTAAAGATCATCACATATTTAAAACGGCGGTCGCGGATTAAATCTATAGCGCGGCGGCAGTACATCTGCAGAATCCGCTCTAATTCTTCCGGAAGCAAATCACAAAGGTCTTTATTATGATAGGGAGTTTCAATAATAAGTTCATGCGCGCCTACGCCGTTTGACATATCAAAAATGCCAATTCCCCGGCGATCAAGCTCTCCTTCAATTTGTAATGCAGGAAATTTATTCGGAATTGCCCTTACCTGCCAACCAGGAGCATTGCTAGCAGTGCCATACTCGCGGAAAGATTCAATTTCCGGAGGAGTCATTGCCTCATTTCCGTAACAAAAAGGACAAGTTGACTCGCTTCTCCAGATAGGCGATTCTACTTCGTAATCTTCAGGCTTATTGGGATGCTCTGTATCAACGATTACCCAACGGCCTCCTATAGGATCTCTTCTTAGTTCACCCATATTAAATTTGCACTTCCCTTAAAAATTTTGCTGCCGTTTCCGGCGGAACCGGACAAATATAAAAACCAGTTCCCCATTCAAATCCGGCGACACGGGTAAGACGCGGAAAAATTTCAATATGCCAATGAAAATCTTGTTCAACGCTTTTCCAATAACCGGGTTTTTGCCGGCGGAAAGGTGCGGTATGGATCATATAATTATACGAAGGATCATTTAACCCGACTTTAATTTTTTGCAAAACCTTTTTCATAATTTGCGCCAGGTAAAAACGGGAGCCTAACTCAAGACGGGTAAAATCGCAAGAGTGTTTTTTGGGCATAATCCAGATTTCAAAAGGAAAGCGTGCCGCAAAAGGGACAATCGCGATAAAACCGTCGATATCCATAATTATGCGCTCACCGGATTCCATTTCTTGCTTTACCAAATCGCAAAATACACATCGTTCATGGTATTCGTAATGCTGACGCGCGCCCTGAAGCTCTTCTTTAACCCTTTTAGGGGTTACAGGCGTTGCGATAATTTGAGATCGGGAATGCCTGATTCTTCCGCCTCCTGCGCTCCAGCCATAATTTTTGAAAATTAAAGCGTATTTAAAACGCTGGTCTTTCTCCAAATCATTAATCCGGTCGATGTAGCAGGTTATTACCCTTGCTACCTGATCATCGCTTAAGTCAGCGATATTAGCGATATGCTGATTGGTTTCAATCACAACTTCATGCGCGCCAATGTCGCTCATGATATCGTAAATACCTTTACCTCTACGGTCTAATTCACCTTCAATACGCAAAAAAGGCATATGGCTAGGCACAACGCGCAACTCCCAGCCGGGTGTATTTTTAGGGGTATTTTTTGGACGGATCGCGTAAATCTCCGATGGAGTTTCCGCTTCTTTTCCTTCGCAAAACGGGCATGGCTTTTCTGGTGGGCCGTCTTGGCCTGCAGCAGCAATCTGTTCCGGACGCCTGCCGCGTTCCGTCGCAATAATTACCCATCTTCCGACGATATGGTCTTTCCTTAGTTCAGGCATAGGGAAAATTATAGCATAGTTTGTTTATAATGCAAGAAAAAACTAGGGGACGAATTGACTCACATTAAATGTTACCGAAGCGATAGTAGAATTGAATCGTTGACT
>CAKKSP010000019.1 GCA_919902045.1 Omnitrophica bacterium GWA2_41_15
GATCCCGCATGGAGTTTAAACTGTTCGGCGGGACAAGTCTCTCTCCCCCGATAGAAATAGCAATAGTATACCGGGGTTCAAGAGGCCGAGAGTTTCCCGCCATGCAATTAAATATAAGGCGGGATCCCGCATGGAGTTTAAACTGTTCGGCGGGACAAGTCTCTCTCCCCCGATAGATATAGATAGATGAGGCAAATTAACACTCGGCGCAACGCCTGCCTGCCGGCAGGCAGGGAATGTGCGCCGGTGTTGCTTAACTAGCAAGGAGGCATAAACATGGCATATGGTGGACCTGATCGTAGAAAATTCAGCCGCGCATTCGGACGTTTTATAGTTTCATACCGCATTTTAGAAGAAGTAAATAATGTTGATATTACCCAGACCAAAAATTTAAGTTTGGGCGGGATGCTTCTTACCACTAACCGCGCATTTGAGCCCGGAACCCATCTTGCTTTAGAGATCAGGCTTCCTTTTGATCCGCATCCGATTATCTTGATCGGTAAGGTGGTAGATTCAAAAGAAGTGACCAAGAACTTGATTTACGATACAAGGCTGATGTTTCTTGGTATTGATGAACATCATCGCGGGGTAATTAATCAAACGGTAGATTATTACGAAAAAAAGAAAAGTTAAGATGAAAAAAGTAAATATAGGAATTATTGGTTTTGGCAATGTCGGTTCAGGGGTGCTGAAGATAATCCGGGAGCGGAGAAGTTTATTAAGTGAAAAAACCGGCCTTGAATTGGTAGTAAAAAAAGTCTGTGATAAGGATTTTGGCTATAAACGTAATGTCAATATAGATAAAAAACTTATTACTTCTAACGCCGGGGATATCCTTAATGATTCCCAGATTGACGTGGTAGTAGAGTTAATCGGTGGAATGCATCCTGCCAAGGAATTTATTATCGAAGCGTTAAAAAAAGGAAAACATGTTGTAACTGCAAATAAGGCGTTACTTAGCCGTGACGGCGCAGAGTTATTTGCACTTGCTAAAGACCGCGGAAAAAGCATTTATTTTGAGTCTTCGGTGGGCGCAGGGATTCCGATAATCAAATCGCTTCGGGAAGGATTAGTGGCTAATAAATTTAGCGGCGTATATGGGATAGTAAACGGTACCTCAAATTTTATTCTTTCCCAGATGTCGCTTAATAATTGCAGTTTTGCCGATGCGTTAAAAGATGCCCAACACAAAGGCTATGCCGAGAAAGACCCGACTTTAGATATCGAAGGAGCTGACTCTGCGCATAAACTCGCGCTCCTGACTTATCTATGTTTTGGCCGTTTAGTTAAACCGGAGGATATTTCTGTAGAAGGAATTTCGCGCATTACCTTAGCTGATATAAATTATGCCAAAGAGCTGGGATATGAAATAAAACTATTAGCCATAGCTAAGAAAGTAGGCGAAGAGCTTGAAGTAAGGGTACACCCGACTTTTGTACCTCAAGAACATCTTTTAGCTTCGGTAAACGGAGTTTTTAATGCTATTTATGTTTCTTCAGACCTGGCAGGTGAGTTGTTATTCTTTGGGCCGGGAGCAGGGCAGCTTTCTGCGGCATCAGGAGTGGTTTCAGATTTAGTAGATCTTGCCCAAGGGTTAAAAGCAGGGTTATTCCGTCCAACCCTGAATATTATTGAAGATAGCTCTGTAAAAAGATTACGACGTATTGATGATATTGAAAGCCGGTATTATATACATTTTATGACGTTAGATAAACCGGGGGTTTTGGCAAAAATATCCGGGGTGCTTGCTAAATTTAATATCAGTATTGCTTCGGTAACTCAAAAAGCGCATCTTAAATTAAAAGCAGTTCCGATTGTTATGTTGACCCATGAAGCTAAAGAACGGGACTTGCGTCAGGCAATCGCGATTATTGATAAACTTGATTTTGTTAAAGAAAAATCAGTAGCTATACATATTGAAGGGCTTTAAATGATTTATCCCGGGCTCATAGAGCGTTACCGGAAATATCTGCCGGTAAGCAAGAAAACTCCC
Source organism: Omnitrophica bacterium GWA2_41_15 (assembly GCA_919902045.1). Taxonomy (GTDB): domain Bacteria; phylum Omnitrophota; class Gorgyraeia; order Gygaellales; family Profunditerraquicolaceae; genus CAKKSP01. The sequence goes on from CAKKSP010000019.1 coordinate 1,994, forward strand.
GTAATAACCCTTAATGAAGGAAATACGCCATTAATTTTTGCTCCTTATTTGAGCAAGCTTGTGGGTAAAAATTACGAAGTCTATCTTAAATACGAGGGGCTAAATCCTACCGGTTCATTTAAGGATCGGGGGATGACGATGGCGATTTCTAAGGCCTGTGAAGAAGGCTCTAAAGTTGTTGCTTGTGCTTCTACCGGGAATACTTCTGCTTCTGCGGCAGCTTATGCTGCAAGAGCTGGGTTAAAATGTATTGTGCTTATTCCGAAAGGTGCAATCGCGCTTGGAAAATTAAGCCAGGCGCTTATCCATGGCGCAAAGGTGCTTGCCATAGACGGAAATTTTGATGAAGCACTTGCTATGGTGCGGGAGCTGACTGCTAAATATCCGATTACGCTGGTAAACTCTCTTAATCCTTATCGTATAGAAGGCCAGAAAACAGCAAGTTTTGAAATTTGCGATGCCTTAGGTGAGGCGCCTGATTTTCAGGTGATGCCTGTTGGTAATGCCGGAAATATCACTGCGTATTGGAAAGGGTATAAAGAATATAAAGAACATCATTTATGCAAAGTTTTACCAAAGATGTTAGGTTTTCAGGCAGAAGGTGCTGCTCCGATTGTGCGTGGTTATCCGATAGAAAAACCAGAAACTATTGCTACGGCTATTCGTATCGGAAATCCTGCCAGCTGGAAAAGTGCTGTGGCAGCGCGCGATGAATCCGACGGCCTTATTGATATGGTATCAGATGATGAAATTTTAGAGGCTTATAAGATCTTAGCAGCTAAAGAAGGGGTTTTTGCAGAGCCTGCGTCTGCTTCTTCGGTTGCAGGGTTGTTGAAATTGGTTAAACAGAAGTATTTTGTTAGTCACAAGTCACAAGTCACAAGTCACAAGAAAAAAATTGTTTGTATTCTCACAGGCCACGGCCTAAAAGACCCAGATCGTGCGATTAAATCAGTACATGAACCGAAGATTATTAAGCCGCAGCTGAAAGCGGTGTTGAGTGAAATTGGATATTAGGTCAGGGGACAGATTGAATGGCAAGCGAGTGTTGATCACTGCAGGGCCGACGTGGGTGGCAATTGACAAAGTTAGGGTAATTAGTAATATTGCCACCGGGAAGACCGGAATTTTATTGGCAGAAAAATTAAGCGCTCTTGGTGCAAAAGTAACCTTGCTATTAGGGCCGGTTGAAGTTTGTTGCTTGAATAGAAAAATAAAATTGATAAGTTTTAAGTTCTTTGAAGAATTAAACTGTTTGTTTGAGAGAGAGCTTAAAAACAGGAAATATGATATTATAGTGCATTCGGCAGCAGTTGCTGATTATGCGCCTGCAAAAATTTTTAGGAATAAAGTTAGATCCGGTATAAAGAATTTTCAGATCAAACTTGCTCCAACAGTAAAAATAATTGATTTATTGCGAAAGATTAGTCCGCGTTCTTTTATAGTCGGTTTCAAGTTTGAGCCAGATGCGAAGAAGCAGATGCTTTTAAAAGAAGCAGCTGATCTTATGAGGCGCGCAAATCTTGATTTAGTGGTCGCAAATTCAAATATTTACGGGAAATACTCTGCTTATTTTGTTGGTAGTAATATAAATTCAGGGCCGTATTTAAGTAAAGAGGGAATGGTTGATAAATTAGTTAAAATTCTATGAAATACATCTTACTAGTCGGCGATGGGATGGCAGATTATCCAATGCAGGAGTTGGGAGGCAGGACTCCGCTTGAAGCGGCGAAAACTCCGAATATGGATTATATTGCCCAACATGGCAGGCTTGGCAGGATAAAGACCATCCCTGATAAGATGACACCAGCTTCTGATGTGGCTAATATTTCTATATTAGGATATGACCCGCGTAAATTTTATCCCGGCAGAGGCCCTCTTGAGGCAGCTAATTTAGGAGTAACTCTTGAAGAAGGCGATGTGGCTTTTCGTTGTAATTTAGTTACAGCATCTGCTGATAGGCTTACTGATTATAGCGCTGGCCATATCAGCTCGCAGGAAGCCGCGACCGTAATAAAATTTATTAATGATAAATTAAGTAATGACCGCATTAAATTTTACCCTGGAGTAAGCTATCGGCATCTTATGATGGTAAAGGGTGGAGTCAGGGAAAAGCTGCATGAACTTATTTGTATGCCGCCGCATGATATTATAAATCAAGCTATTTCAAAAAATCTTCCTAAGGGCGAGGGTGCAAGTTTTTTAATAAAACTAATGGAAGAATCTAGGAAAATACTTGTTGAACATGAAATTAACCATGTGCGTATTGATTTAAAAGAAAATCCGGCGAATATGATCTGGCTTTGGGGCCAGGGACAAAAACCTGCAATGCCGTTATTTGCTGAAAAATACGGATTAAGCGGAAGCGTGATATCTGCGGTTGATCTTATAAAAGGATTAGGCAAGCTCATTGGTTTAGAAGTTATTAATGTCCAAGGCGCAACCGGTTATTATGATACCAATTATGAGGGTAAGGCCAAAGCTGCATTAAAATCGCTTGAAGATAAAGATTTTGTTTTTGTGCATGTGGAAGCTCCCGATGAGGCTGGCCATAACGGCGACTTGCGTGAAAAAATTCTTGCTATTGAGCGATTTGATCAATATGTAGTCGGAAAGATTTTAGACGTATTTAAGAAAAAGAAAAACTTCAGAATATTGGTGTTGCCAGACCATGCTACTCCAATATCATTAAGAACGCATGTTTCCGATGAGGTCTGTTTCGGGATTTTTGGAAAAGATATTACTGGTCGTGGATTCTTGGAATATAGCGAAAAAGAGGCGCTGAAATCAGACCTATTTTTTGAGCAGGGACACGAGTTAATGGATTATTTGATAAAATCATAGAGAGAAAGAGAGAATTAGCAAAAATGAGTAAGAAGAAGTTGATTGTGCAAAAATTCGGAGGGTCATCCGTTGCTAATGTTGAAAAGATCCAGAATGTAGCTTCGAGAGTCGCCAATTACCGCAAAGAAGGCCACGATTTAGTGGTAGTGGTTTCAGCGTTGGGAGATACTACTGATGAACTTATTGAATTGGCAAATAAAATAAATACTGAAGCTTCAGAACGAGAAATGGATATGCTCTTATCAACCGGTGAACAGATTTCCGTTGCGCTTCTTGCTATGGCAATTCATAAACTTGGGTTTGAGGCGATATCCTTTACCGGCGCACAGGTGGGAATTATCACTGATTCAAGCCACACCCGCGCACGCATCGTAAAAATTAACGGTGAGCGGATCAAAGAAGAATTAAAAAAGGGCCGCATCGTAATTGTCGCCGGTTTTCAGGGGATAAATTTAAATCATGATATTACTACTCTTGGCCGCGGCGGGTCTGACCTTACTGCTGTAGCCCTGGCTAAAGAACTTAAAGCCGATGAATGCGAAATATATACTGATGTAGATGGTATTTACACTACTGACCCGCGCATTGAGCCTAAGGCAAGAAAAATCTTAGAAATTACCTATGATGAGATGCTTGAGATGGCTTCATTAGGAGCGCAGGTAATGCAGGCACGATCCATTGAAGTAGCGAAAAAATTTGACGTGCCGATTCATGTGCGATCTTCACTTTCAAAAAATACCGGGACAATGATCATTAGGGAGGTTAAAAGAATGGAAGACCTTTTGGTAACGGGGATAACGATTAATAAGAACGAAGCTAAGATTACTGTCTGTGAAGTACCGGATCGCCCCGGAGTCGCCGCTAAGATTTTTAAAGAGCTTGCTGATGCCGGAGTTAACGTTGATATGATCGTGCAAAACGTAAGCCACCTGCGTTCAACGGATATCTCTTTTACCGTTACCAAAGCTTCATTTAACAAAGCAATGAAGCAGACCGAGAAGATCGCCAAGGAAATATCTGCAGGTGAAGTAATGCAAGATGAAGATGTTGCCCGTGTTTCTGTTGTCGGGGTGGGGATGAAGTCGCATCCCGGTGTAGCAGCCAGTATGTTTGATATTCTGGCAAAAGAAAAAATTAACATAGAAATGATCTCGACTTCTGATATCAGTATTTCTTGTATTATCAAGAAAAAATTTGCTGAAATTGCCGTAAGAGCTTTGCATGAGAAATTTGGACTGGGAAAATAAAAAAATATGCGCAAAGTTAAAATTTACGATACTACTTTAAGAGACGGTTCGCAGGGAGAAGGAATCTCCTATTCGGTGCAGGATAAAATTCGTATCGCTATGGAGCTTGACCGGATCGGCGTTCCTTATATTGAGGGCGGTTGGCCGGGATCTAATCCTAAAGATAAGGAATTTTTCCTGGCAATGTCTAAGAAACGCCTTAAAAGAAGCGTATTAGTTGCTTTTAGTTCTACTTGCCGTTCCGGCGTAAAGGCAAGCGAAGATAAAAACTTATCCGACCTGATTAAATCGCAAGTAAAGATTGCAACGATCTTTGGTAAAACCTGGGATCTGCATGTGGATGACGTATTAAAGGTCAGCCTTGATGAAAACTTACTCATGATTAAAGATACAGTTAGTTTTTTGGTAAGTAAAGGAATAGAGGTTTTTTATGATGCTGAACATTTTTTTGATGCCTATAAGGCCAATAAAGAATACAGCCTTAAATGTCTTTTAGCTGCGCAGGAGTCCGGCGCAAATATAATTGTGCTTTGTGATACAAACGGCGGCACGCTTACTTCAGAAATAGCGCAAATTATCGGAGAAATCAGGCCGTTAATGAGAGTGGAATTAGGAATACATTGCCATAATGATTCCGGGCTTGCGATAGCAAATTCACTTTCTGCTGTTGAGGCAGGCGTAAGCATGGTGCAGGGCACAATTAATGGTTATGGAGAGCGCTGCGGTAACGCCGATCTTATTCCGATCATTGCTAATCTAAGCCTTAAAATGGGAGTAGATTCCATCGGTGATTCCGGAGTTAAGGAATTGGTGCACTTGTCACATTTTGTAAGCGAAATAAGCAATATGAAGCAGCGCAGTGATCAGCCCTATGTAGGTGATTCAGCGTTTGCGCATAAAGGCGGAGTGCATATCAATGCCGTAATGAAAAACCCCAAGACTTATGAGCACGTTGACCCGGTACTTGTTGGTAATCACCGTCGTATGCTTGTTTCAGAGCTTGGTGGAAAAACTTCCATTTTACTGCGGGCAAAAGATTTTGCAGTTGATTTAAATAAAAATTCTCCGGAGGCAAAAAAGATTCTTAAGCTTTTACAGCAGCTTGAACATCAGGGTTATCATTTTGAGGCGGCAGAAGCTTCTTTTGAGTTGTTGATGAAAAGAGCGCTTAAAAAATATAAGAAGTTTTTTGAACTTGAAGGATTCCGCATAGTAGTTGAGAAACTCGCGAATAAAAAAATTACTTCAGAGGCAATTATTAAAGTAAAGGTTAAAGGAATTCATGAACATACCGCAGCTGAAGGAGACGGCCCGGTAAATGCCCTGGATAATGCCTTGCGTAAAGCGCTTAAAGATTTTTATCCAACACTTGCTAAGATGCATCTTTCGGATTTTAAGGTAAGGGTGCTTGATGAAAAAGCCGGGACTGCTGCGCCGGTGCGTGTGCTTATTCAGTCGCAGGATGAGTCAGAGAGTTGGAATACAGTGGGAGTTTCCGGGAATATTATCGAAGCTTCATGGCAGGCACTATTAGACAGCGTAGAATATAAATTATTAAAAGATAACATTAAAAGCAGCTAATGAGCGAAACTCCAACCTGTTATAATCCAAAAGAAACAGAAGAAAAGTGGTATAAATTCTGGGAAGAAAATAATTACTTCAAAGCTAAAGTAAATCCAGATAAAAAATCTTTCACCATAGTTATTCCCCCGCCAAATGTTACCGGCATCCTGCATATGGGGCATGCCTTAAACAATACAATCCAAGATATTCTTATTCGTTATCAGCGTATGAGAGGCAAAGAGGTGCTCTGGATGCCCGGGACAGATCATGCCGGGATTGCCACACAAAATGTTGTGGAAAAAAACCTGGCTAAGGAAGGCTTGGGCCGCCATGATCTTGGACGCGAAAAATTTATTGAGCGCGTCTGGGTTTGGAAAGAGCAATATGGCTCAACAATTATCCGCCAGCTGAAAAAACTTGGCGCTTCTTGTGATTGGTCGCGTACCCGCTTTACAATGGATGAAGAATATTCAAAAGCGGTAAAAGAAGTTTTTATTAAGCTTTGGGATAAGGGATTGATCTATCAGGATAATAAAGTAATTAACTGGTGCCCGCGCTGTCAGACCGCACTTTCTGATGAAGAAGCCCCGCATAAGGATATGGAGGGGAGTCTTTATTATATAAAATATCCATTAAAGGGACTGTCCCCTAGCGGGGACGAGTCCCCGCAGGGGACTGTCCCTGAACATGTCGTAGTCGCAACCACCCGCCCCGAAACTATGCTAGGCGATACCGCAGTGGTCGTAAATCCAAAAGATAAACGCTACAAAAAATATATCGGTAAAACATTGATTCTGCCATTAGCTAACCGCGAGATTAAAATCATTGCCGATGAGATGGTAGATATGAAGTTCGGTACGGGTGCGGTTAAAGTTACTCCGGCGCATGATCCCAATGATTATATTTTAGGTAAAAAACATAGCTTAGAGTTTATAAACGTAATGCATCCTGATGGCCGCATAAATAATCTGGGCGGAGATTATAAAGATATGGATCGTTTTGAGGCGCGTCAGGCGATCATTAAAGATCTAAAAGAGCGTAATCTACTTGAAAAAATAGAGCCGCATCCGCTTTCAGCAGGCCATTGTTACCGTTGCCATACGATTATTGAGCCGTACTTATCTAAGCAATGGTTTGTAAAAATGGGGCCTCTTGCAAAGCCGGCATTGGAAGCGGTAAAAAACGGCACAATCAAGTTCCATCCGCGGCGTTGGACAAAGGTTTATTTAAATTGGATGGAAAATATTCAGGATTGGTGTATTTCACGGCAGATTTGGTGGGGGCATCGGTTGCCGTTATATTATTGCAGAAAATGCCAACAGGACAACAGTCATTGCGACCCCGAGCGAAGCGAGGGGGAAGCAATCTTATCTTCGAAAGATTGCTTCGTCGCTGGAGCTCCTCGCAATGACAAGTCCGTTATTGTTTCTTGTATTAAGCCTGAAAAATGCCCAAATTGCGGTTCAACCGATATCTACCAGGACGAGGATGTTTTAGACACCTGGTTTTCAAGCTGGCTTTGGCCGTTTGCGACGTTTAGAAATCAGGAAGATTTAAAATATTTCTATCCAACGGCAGTATTAGTTACTGCTCCTGAGATCATCTTTTTCTGGGTAGCGCGCATGGTTATGGCAGGATATGAATTTATGGGCAAAGAGCCTTTTAGTGATGTTTATATCCATGGCACGGTGCGTGACATTGAAGGCAAAAAGATGTCTAAGTCTTTGGGTAATGTTATTGACCCCTTAGATATTATCGCCGAATACGGAACTGATGCACTACGTTTTAGCCTTATCTCTATTACTGCGCAAGGCCAAGATGTATTTTTATCAAAAGAGCGTTTTGAACAAGGAAGAAATTTTTCCAATAAAATTTGGAATGCTACGCGTTTTATCTTAAGCAATATTGATCCTGAGGTTACTAAAACCGACCTTTGTGTGATTTTTAAAAATTCAGAGCTTGGTATTTTTGAGCGTTGGATTTTGAGCCGGTTTTATAACACTTTAAAACAGGTTAATAAAAATCTCGAAGCTTATAAATTTAACGAAGCGGCAAATATTTTATACTCATTTTTCTGGCATGAATTTTGTGACTGGTATTTAGAGTTGGCAAAGCTAACTATTCAGAAAAAAACTACACAGATTGTTTTATATAAGGTGCTTGAGAAATTTTTGCGCCTTGCGCATCCTTTTATGCCTTTTATTACCGAAGAACTTTGGTATCAGACTAATCCTGAACATGGTTCTATCATGATCTCGTCATGGCCGCATTTGCAAGAAAATATGATTGATAAAAAAGTTGAGCAGAAGGTAGAAACAATTTTTAACCTGGTTGCGGTATTACGTAATATGCGCGCGGAACTTGAAATATTACCTCAAGATCCCATTAAGGCAAAAATCTTTTCTACTGTTAAACAGGAAAGGCTTTTAGCTGAGGAAGTAAAGCCTTATATAATGCGTTTAGCTCGTCTTGATCAGCTTGATATCGAAGAGAAATATGCACATATTAGCGGAGAGTTTACCGCAATCGTAGAAAAAATGCATGTTGTTATACCTCTTACGGGAGTTTTAGATATTGCATCCTATCGTAATAAATTAGGGCAAAAAATAAAAAAGGCAGAAAATGATTTAAACTCTAAAGAGGCGATGATTAGAAATGAGCAATTTGTAAAAAAGGCTCCGGTTGAAGTAGTGGAAAAAGAACGACAGAGGATTATAGAATTAAAAGAAACTATTCACAAACTAAAGGCGGTGGAAGATGGGATACGGTAAACATTTTCTTTCAGAAGAAAAGCCTCAGATTGACCAGGAGAAATTAAACAGTATAGTGCGCCATGCCCTTGTTGAGGATATCGGTAAAGGCGATATTACAACACAGCTTGTTATCTCGCCTGAAAAAGAAAAAGAGATTGAAGCGGATATTTTAGTTAAAGAAGACTGTATAGTTTGCGGGTTACAGGTCATGGAGCGGGTTTTTAAGACTGTAGATAGTAAGGTTACGGTTGAGGTTAAGGCCCGGGAGGCAAGAAAAGTAAAAAAAGGAAAAGTTATTGCGCATGTGCGTGGGAAAGCAAGCAGCATTATTACTGCGGAAAGAGTAGCACTTAATCTTCTAAGTATGTTATGTGCTGTCGCGACAAAAACACGTGAATTTGTAAATAAGATTGAGCCGTATAAAGTAAAAATCACCGATACCCGCAAGACCATACCCGGCGTGCGCGAACTGCAGAAGTATGCCGTGCGTATCGGAGGCGGGTTTAACCATCGCATGAGTTTAGATGAGATGATCCTTATGAAAGATAATCATATCAGGGTTACAGAAGGATATACGAAGCTTCCCAGCGTTCCCAAGGGTTTTAAGATCGAAATTGAGGTACAAAATATTGAAGAGTTTAAACATGCGCTGCGTTTTAAGCCGGATGTGATCATGTTAGATAATATGCAGTTAAAAGATATAAAGAAGGCGGTTAAGATCCGTAATAATACAACCTTTGATAGCCATCATCCGCGTACCAAGCTTGAAGTTTCAGGAGGCATAAATTTAAAAAATATCCGTAATATTGCCGCAAGCGGGGTAGAGATTATTTCTATCGGTGAGCTTACGCATTCTATCGAGGCTACTGATATAAGTTTGGATGTTAAATAGTTCTAGTTTTAAACTTGTTTCTCCCTACAAACCCTGCGGGGATCAACCCGCAGCAATTAAGTCGTTGTTTGCTTCTCTTAAAAGCGGCTCAAAGAATCAGACTTTGTTAGGAGTAACCGGATCAGGAAAAACTTTTACCCTGGCAAATGTTATTGAAAGTTTCAATAAGCCTACCTTAGTAATTTCCCATAATAAAACTCTTGCTGCTCAGCTTTACTCTGAATTTAAAGAATTCTTCCCTCATAACGCGGTTGAATATTTTGTCAGTTATTACGATTATTACCAACCGGAAGCATATATACCCTCAACCGATACTTACATAGAAAAAGATTCTGCCATAAACGATAAGCTTGACCGTTTGCGTCTTTCTTCTACAAGCTCGCTTTTATCTCGTCGCGACGTAATTATTGTGGCTTCTGTTTCCTGCATTTATAACTTGGGGTCTCCGCAGGATTGGAAAGAAATGCTCGTAACTATTGAAAAAGGCCAAAATTATTCCAGGGATCAGATAATCGCAGATCTTGTACATATTCAATATGAGCGTAATGACTATGAATTTGTGCGCGGTAGGATACGGGTGCGCGGGGATGTTATAGAGGTTTTTCCTTCCTATGTTCAAAAAGGAGTGCGAATTGAGCTTTCAGGAGATCAGGTGGAAAAAATTTCTGAAATTAATCCTTTAACCGGAGAGTTGATTTCGTCTTTAGAAAAAATAGCAATTTACCCGGCAAAACATTTTTTGGTTTCTGAGCCCAGAGTAGAGGAAGCAATAAAAGAGATCGAGTGTGACCTTAAAGAGCAGGTGAGCCTTTTAGAAAGTAAAAATAAACTTCTTGAAGCGCAAAGGCTTGGTTCGCGCACGCGTTATGATATAGAGATGTTGAAAGAGATAGGTTACTGCCATGGTATCGAGAACTATTCGCGCTATCTTTCCGGTCGCCCTGCCGGTGCGCGGCCGTATTGTCTTATGGATTATTTCCCGGAAGATTTTCTTGTAGTAATTGATGAATCGCATGTTACAATTCCGCAGATAAGAGGGATGTATGAAGGTGATCGTGCAAGAAAAGAAACACTTGTAGAATTTGGTTTTAGGCTTCCATCTTGCCTTGATAACCGGCCGCTTAAATATGATGAGTTTGACCGTTTAGTTAAACAAGAGATATTTGTTTCCGCAACACCAAATGAATATGAGATCAAAAAAAGTAATGGTAAGGTAATTGAGCAGATCATCCGTCCGACCGGGCTTGTGGATCCTGAGATAATTATTAAACCAAGTGAAGGCCAAATAAAAGACTTAGCCAAAGAGATAAAAAAACGCAGCAAAAATAATGAGCGTACGCTTGTAACTACTATTACCAAAAGAATGGCAGAGGATTTATGTGTGTATCTGGTTGAGATGGGGATAAAGGCAAAATATATGCATTCAGAAATTGATACGATAGAGCGTTCAAAAATCTTAAGGGCGTTGCGGGCAAAGGAGTTTGATTGCCTGGTAGGTGTTAACTTGCTTAGAGAGGGATTAGATTTACCGGAGGTTTCTTTAGTTGCCATACTTGATGCGGATAAAGAAGGATTTTTACGTTCTGCTACTTCACTTATCCAGATTTCAGGCCGCGCAGCGCGTAATATCAATGCTTTAGTAATTATGTATGCTGATACTATGACCGGCTCAATCAATAAAGCAATTGCCGAATGTGCTCGCCGTAGAAAAATTCAGCGCGCCTTTAATCAAAAAAATAATATAACCCCCCGTTCAATAAAGAAAGCAATCCGCGAAGGGATTGAAAACCTGGCAGATTCTGAGGAGTTTGTGGCTTGTCTTACCGGAGAGGCAAAAGATAAGTATGAGTTGCATAAATATATTTCCGAATTAGAATATAATATGGAGCTTGCAGCGCGTAATTTAGAGTTTGAGAAAGCAGCGATTTTAAGGGATAAAATTAAGGAATTCAAAAAATTATGATTCTAACAGTTGATATCGGAAATACTACGGTGGCTCTTGGGTTTTTTAGCGGCGATAAGCTTTGCCGAAAGGCTATTTTTCCAAGCAAACAAAAAAGCTATTTTGAGAGCCTTGAAAAAACAATCAAAAAGCAGAAGATCAAAGCGGTAGTTATTTGCAGCGTTGTCCCTACGACTACGCGTGTATTTTGTCGTGATATTCAAAAAGTCTGTAGATTTAAGCCGATTATTATAGGAGAAGATTTAAAAGTTCCGATTAAAAATCTTTATCGTGAACCTAAACAGGTGGGGCAAGACCGGTTGGTAAATGCTTATGCTGGGATTAAGCTTTTTGGCGCACCACTAATTGCGGTAGATTTTGGCACAGCTGTGACTTTTGACGTTGTATCTAAAAATGCGGAATATTTAGGAGGGATGATACTTCCCGGAATTCAGCTTTCTTTAGAAGCTTTACATAAGCGCACAGCATTACTTCCCAAGGTAGAGCTTAAAAAACCTAAAGAGTTGATCGGTAAAGATACTGATTCAAGTATTATAAGCGGGATAGTGCATGGTTTTGCTGCGATGAGCGATGAGCTTGTGAGTAGGATTAAGGAAGAAGTGGGGCAGGAGGCGAGTGTTGTTGCTACTGGAGGGGATTCTGAGCTTTTGGCCGAATATTGCAGGGAAATCAAAAAAATTGAACCAAATCTGACGCTTGTCGGGTTGAATATATTATATAATGTGCATTTGCACATTTGAAACTATGTAAATATATGCTATACTTTTAATACAATCTGGAAACGCCCGGCGCAATCGGAATATGCGCCGGCGTGGCCCTCGTGGCCAAAGCTTGAAAAAGGTAAACCAGCAGTGATGTTGGGACTCCGCCAAAAATATTGGCGGACTCGCCGAAGCAGTATGGCGAGACAAAGCCACCGATCCTAATCATAAGGAAGGACAGCGGGGCTGCCAAGAGGAAGAAGTTTAAGACCTTAAGGTTACCTTAAGGTCTTTTTTTGTGCGCTTATTAAAAACTTTATAAAACACTACGCGGGGGTGGGATATGAAAAACAAAACTATTAATGAAATGCGGCAAAGAGTAATTGCTTTACTGACCAGAGAACAGCTTGATTTTCTGGATAAGCTTGGCAAAGATGCTTTTTTTACTACCGGCCATAAGCTTACACATACAAAGATTGTCAGCTATTCTCTTGATTTACTTATAAGCCTCGGCCTTGACGGTAAGAATATTAAATCTTACGAAGACCTGGAAAATAAGGCTAAAGAAGCGATTATGAAGAAGATAATTGCTTCTTCGCTTACGCCGAGTAAGGAAGAGTCGGTAAATGCAGAAAAAATGATTGAAATAAAAGGGGGGTTAAGATGAAGAATACGATTATTAAATTCGTAGAAATAATTTCCGCAATATCATTTTTATTGATTGGTTCTTCTGTTCCTGGCTTTGCTAGTGATTATGAAGTAATAGTGGTTGGTTTTACTCCTGAAGCCGTAGCAGCAGCAGTTACTGCGGCAAGGCAAGGTAAAGCTACAGCATTAATCGCAGAGCCGGTTAAGGTCGGAGGCCTCTGGACCTACACGTGTCATAATATGCTTGATAATTGCTATGATCCGGCAAATGTGCTTTTAAGTCAGGGCATATATAAGGAATTTGCCCAGAAGCTCGGGGTAATTTGGCTTAACGGAGATTATAATGACGGGACTTTTGATATTACAAAGGCAAAAAGTATGTTCACCTCTTATCTTGCAGGAGTTGATAAGCCGGCAAAGCTAACTTGGATAAAAAGGACATCTGATCCTGCCGTGCAGAGTCTATATGCGGCAATGGACGTAAATAATCCCAAATTAATCGCTGCAGTAAGGGTAAAAAAAGACGATGGGATGGAATTAACGCTCTCTGCTCCGATGTTTATTGATGCATCGGAATCTGCAGAACTTGCTTATCTTGCCGGGGTTCCTTATACCATAGGAAGAGGTAATACCAAGTATATCCGCGGCTCCTCCGTAGGGACTGTTTCTAAAAATGATATTTATGGGGATAATTACGGCCCCGATGAGCTACAGATGGGCTCTACTTTGATGTTTGGTTTAAAAAATGTCAATTATAGTTACACCGGGACATACGGAGCAGTTATTGCGGGTGATCAGTTCTGGGGGTTAGCAAATAATAAAGATTTTAATGATACCTCCACTATTTATGGCCAAAAAGCAAAAGAGCTTAATGTCGCGCTTAAGGGTTTTAATATGATGCGCCAGGCAGACGGCACATCAATGGTTAATGGTTTAGTAGTATTCGGAGTAGACGGGACTGATCCTGTTTCAGTGGCTGATGGTATTAGCCGGGGCAGGCAAGCAATACCGTATGCGATTTCTTTTATTAAAGCAAAATATCCGCTGTTATTCCCTTCAACTGTAACCTTAGCAACTACTGACCTTAATCTTGAGCAGGGGACAGGAAAAAATTTATACATCAGAGAATCCAGGCATATAGTTGGCGATTATATATTGGGCCTTGAGGATGAGCTTAGAGGATATAAACCGTTTGATACGGTAGCAAAAGGAAATTACTGGATCGATATCCATCCCTATAAATTCGAAGAATTACAGCAATACTTTGATAGTAAGGCAGGGAGCCCTTGGCCGGGAAGCTACTATTATTATAACGGCCAAAAACCTCCAACTTACGGTATCCCCATTAAATGTTTCTATGCCAGGGAAGTCGATAATCTTATGGTAGCAGGCAGGACCATCTCTGCCGCTCCTAAAGCGGCTGGTTCAGCAAGAGTTTTGTCTCCCGGTATTTATGGCGCAGAATCCTCGGCAAAGATTGCTGCTTATTGCCTGAATAATAATATCAAACCATATCAAGTTACTGATTTTTCATTTTTGAATACTATGGCCGCGCCTACTTTAGTAGCGCCTAAAGATAAAACCAATGTTTACAATGTTACTTCTGTAACTCTTGATTGGTCTGATGTGCCAGGTGCTGCCAAGTATAAATTTTCTGTTTATGATGATACGAGTTTAGTTTGGATTATTAATGGTGCATTTGTTACTACTTCAACAGCTGCTATTACTATAACCGCAGGCCATAACTATAAATGGTATGCCAAAGGTATTGACGCAGCAGGTAAAGAAGGCCCGGCAGGCGGAGCTTGGTATTTTTATGCCAGGACAGATAAGACTGCGCCAACCATTACCGGTATTGTTGATTCACCAGATCCGTTTGATCCGGAAGCAGGGCAGAAAGCTGCGATTTCTTATACCTTAGGGGATAATATGTCAACAACTGTTGGTTGCGCCCTTTATATTTATAACTCTTCCGGTAGTTTAGTCAGGACTATTGGATATTATTACCAGAATACCGGTGCAAGAAGCACGACCTGGGATGGGAAAAACGCTTCAGGGGTAATGGTGCCTGATGGCCAATACCGTTACTTCTTCAAAGTCAAAGATGATGCGGGTAATATTTATACTAGTGGGAATTATTATGTGACGAAGAAATAAATGCGTATTGCGTATGGCGGATAGCGTATTGCGGATAGAGAAAAACCAGGGGGCAAGAGATGAAAAACGTTAAAATTTTGACGACGTTATTTATTAAAGGAAGAATGGAAAAGATGAGACAAATTTTTATTTCAGTAATTTTAGCGGTTTCCTTAGTACTTTGCTTTTTAACTATTGATCTCTACGGAGAAGAAGTTAATATTATGGAAAATAAGAATTATAACTCATCGGTATCCGCAAACATTTCTTATGTAGATAAAGATAATTCCGAATTGACCGATGGATTATACGCCAGTAGCGTATATTACGATCCGGGATGGTCAGGATATATTGGCGCTAATCCTTCTTTTAATTTTGACCTGAACGGGGATTATGATATTTTATGCGTGAGAATAAGAATTCTTTGCGATATAACCAGCGGGATACGCCTTCCTTCAAAGATCGAGCTTTTCGGCTCCGTTGATAATCTAAATTTCATTAAGCGCGGAGAAACAGTAACCTATAAACTCACAGAAGGAGGAACTGATTTAGGGATTTATGAGTTTGTCATAAACGAGATTAATATTGCTGATCAAAAGTATTTAAGATTCGATTTTACTGCTGATTCCGGTTGGTGGCTTTTTATTTCTGAAATAGAAGCTATAGGGCATCCATCCCGGTTGATTTATGCGCCATATTCGGCTTTGTCCAATACTGAAATAAGCTTAACAGCGCTCATTAACGGATTTGCAGATGATCCATACAATCCAACATCTTTAGATCTAGCGAAAGTTGCTGATTTTATTGTGCAATGCCAAAACATGGGGGCAAAAAAAGTAGAATTGTCTTCTGCCTATTCAGGAAAAGCATATTTTAATATTTCAAAATTGCCTAATAAGTTTGGACTTATCCAAAGCTATGATCTCTTAGGCCAGATTTTACCTCTATTGAAACAAGCAGGCCTTAAGGTTACTGTGAATATGAGTTCATTTCTTTGGGGGCAAGTGGTTTTAGAAGAAGCAAAGCCTTTGCTCCAGAAAGATAGCAATAATAATTTTTATCCTCTGATTGATCCTCAACACGGATTGACTTTTGTCTTGGACGTTATCGATTGCCTAATGGATTACGATATAGACGGAATATTTGTAGGCGAGCCCTATTATAATAATGTCGAATTTCATCCATTTTTGGAAGATCCTCGAAGGAACGAAAGGTATATTACTTTTTATCAGGCAATAGGAGATAAAATTAAAAGTCGCAATCCTTCCGCAATTCATCATTTGATGCTACCTGTGCATTACTACGATTACGGCAGTTATAACTTTGGTGCAGGGCTTCCAGACCATGGCTTGGATGATACGCTAAAAGATGTTGAGGTGGATATCATTAATATCGATCTAAATGATATATATAGGAAAAATAATATTTTGGGCAGCCAACAATACCTTTCATCTGAACCAGCAAATCCTGTCTATCCGGATGGTCATTTCGAATTAACAGATTCTACTTACGGAAACGTTGATTTTTATGATCCGGCATATGCTGGATATAGCATTGGCAATCCGTCTTTTACTTTTGATCTAGGCAGGCCATTAGATGGCCACTTTGATATAGCTGTTGAAGCTCTTTCAATTTTGTCCGCAGGTATAAAAATTCCGGTTAGCATTGAGTATTATGCTTCTACGGATGGATTAAATTATATTTTAAAGGATCAAAGTATCTTACCAAAACTTATTCTTGGAACAGCAATAGAAGGCGTTTTTGAATATAACTGTAAAAACATCCAGTTTACAAGCGAGAGATATCTGAAAATAATTATTAAACGAGATCAAGATTCATGGTTTTTTACCGACCATATTGAACTAACGCCATCTAATATAAACGCGCAAAATTTGGGCAGGGCAAAAGTGATGGCTGCTTTAGCGCAGCGGTTAGGCTATGGCAAGAAAGCTTCAGTAAGGATTAGCTTAGCTCCATTTGGCGTGTATAACCGGCATATTCCGGTCGAATTTGTCATTGATCAGATTAAGTTAGCTAAAGAATACGGTTTGAGCGAAATTATGGTATTTGATTATTCGTATCTTCCATTGTTTACCCAAGAAGAACGGCAGGCAATTTCTGATACACTAAGAAATGTTAATTCATATTATTCTGTTGATACATCTAGTAGGCAGGTAGAATGGATTTCCTCAAAGGCTATAACAACGCAAACAGAGTGGCGTCGGCTAATATCTGAAAAATTGTCCCAGGCAAGCCAGTTAGCGGCCGATAAATTTATAAAAATTGGTTTAGACGAAGATAATAGCATGTTTACCAGGCCGGGGATACCGATAGAAACAAATACTGATAATTTCAGTAATAGCGGGATATTTACAATAAGCTGGACTGCTTCTTTGCTCATGCAGGATAGTACTGGTTTTATAAAATACAATGTTTGGCGTAACGGGGAGCTGGCGGATATCGTCGAAACAAATAGCTATGCTGAAAATAGTCTCACCGAAGGCCGATATCGCTATCAGGTATATGCTGTTGGTGAAGGTTTTGACATGAGCCGCGCTTCCGGGCTAAGCGAATGTATTATTGTTGATAAAACGATTCCTTCGGGGGCTTTAAAAATTAATGATGACGGTGCATACACTAAAATAACTTCTGTAACTCTTAGTTTGTCAGCCTCTGATATTGGCGGAGCAGGCCTTGACAAGATGCAATTCTCAAATGATAACTCCACGTGGTCCAGTCTGGAAGCCTATGCTAATAGTAAAGCATGGATGCTTGCTTCGGGAAATGGCACAAAAACCGTTTATGCCAGGTTTGCGGATAGGGCGGGCAATGCCTCTGCAGTAGCATCCGATGCGATTATTTTAGACAACACTGCTCCTGCCATTAGTGGCATCTCGGATTCGCCTGATCCGTTTTTTGTACGTAAAAACCAGGTGTCTAAGATTTCCTATACAGCTACCGATGACCTGGCCGGATCTTTATCCGTAAGCGTAAGTATTTATACTTCAGGAGGCAGCTTAGTTAGGACTCTAGGCCCGTATACTCAATCCCAGGGCGCAAACTTCATTACCTGGGATGGCAAGAATTCATCAGGTAGTCTTGTAAGCAATGCTACCTATAAATATAACATCAAGGCAGTGGATGCTGCCGGAAATGCTGCGACTTCGGCGTATTATTATGTGACGAAAAAGTGAGGTTGGTTGTTGGTTAATAGTTAATGGTTATTAGATAGAAAATAAATAACAGTGAGGCCTGCTATGGAAAACAAAAAAATTCTAGTCGTAGATGACGAACAGGAAACAGTGCGCATGCTTAAGCAGTTTTTGGAAAAGCGCGGCTATGACGCAGCTGTTGCCTATAACGGCGAAGAGGCGTTAGTTTATCTTTCGCGCAATAAAACCGATCTCATGCTTTTAGATATGTTGATGCCAGGAATTCATGGCAGAGATGTGGCTAAAATCGTAAAAGAGGAATTCCCCCGGACAAAAGTCATAGTTGTTACGGCATTTCCGGAAGAAGGAGAAAAATTAGCGCAAGATGCCATAGTTGAAGGCTTTTTTGAAAAACCCTATATCCCCGAGCAGCTATATAATAAAGTATCTAAAATTTTGCCTCCGGACGAGAAAGAGTTGTGTAAACATGACAGAGATGCAGTTAAGGTAAATATTTTATGCCTTGAGCCGGATAATGCCAATTTTAAATTAATCCAAAATCATTTTACGCAACTATCATCTCAGAGTGAACGTTATCAGCTTAAGCAATTAACAGAGTATAAAAATATCTGTCAGCAAATGCGAGATTTTAATCCACAAATCCTGCTTTTAAATTCAACTGCTTGTAATGAGCAGAAGGGGGTGGTTAGTTATAATGGCATTGATTGGATCTGTCCCAAAGTCAGTATTCTTTATACCATAACAGGGGCGATAATTAAGCCGGAGGAGCTAGCCGCTCTGTTTAAAGTTGTTAAGGCCGCATTTTTTAAGAATCAGTAATTTTCGAAATTTTTACTTCAAACATTTAAAGATATGCTATACTTTTATAAAGTCTTTATAAAACCAATCAAAAGGGAGAAATAATGTTTAAGAAAACTGCTTTTTTTGTTTTGATTTGTTTAGTAATCAGCATATTTTTTGACCAAGTTAAAGCCCAAAATAATTCCGGGCCAAGTGATGTCTATCTTCAGGGAACGCAGTTAATGGTGAGAAAACGCCTTTCTGACGGCTCTCTTGGTGAAGCTAAGCCTTACCTTGTTAAAGGAGTAACCTGGCAGCCGGCTTCAGCTGCACCAAAAGACGGGCCGAGCCCGATCGATCCTGACGTAACTGTTCCTTATGGTTTTTTCTTTGATTGGAGCGGCCGTTATCCTCAAGGGCATGAAGTATTAAATTATTGGTTTAAAAAAGAAGCCTCCAATCGTTATAAGCAGGATTTTACTTTGATGAAACAGATGTATGTAAATACTTTTAGAACCTATAACGATTTCGGCGATGACCCGGCAGTATTTATGCCGATCCTAGATGAATGTTATCGCCAGGGAATAATGGTAATCATGACTGTGGCAGGCTCAAGAGCTGATTTAGATTCACAGTATTATCTTAAAATAGTTCAGTTGTACAAAAATCATCCGGCAATTCTCATGTGGCTGTTAGGTAACGAGTGGAATTTAGATTATAATAAATATTATGGTTTTGCTACGGTTGCCGAAGCAGCTTTTGCTACTAACCAGGCAGCAATAAATATTAAACAAATTGATCCGCATCATCCGGTAAGTTCGTGTTTAGGGGACCGTTTTATAGACGCAGATATAACCAATACCGTTAGTTGGGTTGTGACTTCCGGAGCTCCGGCAGTAGATGTTTGGGGGTTTAATATTTATAGGGGTAAAAGTTTCGGTAATTTTTTCTTGCAATGGAAAGTTATATTTGGCGGAACTACTCCAAAGCCGTTTTATTTTAGTGAATTTGGCACAGATTCTTTTTATGCGTCATCCTATACATTGGTGAATGGATATCAAGCGGATAATTGTATTGGAGTAAATAGGCAAGATATTCAAGCTAAAATTGCCCTAAGGCTTTGGAAGGAGATTGAAAGAAATTTATCAAAATTTAACCGAAAAAATTCTTGTCTTGGGGGTTTAATGCACGAATTTAGCGACGAGCTTTGGAAAGTTGGAAGTTATCATGTAGGATTGGGCGGGTTAGTTAATTATAGGGGGCCGGATAATATAGACGGCACTCCAGATGATGATACAAGTTATGATGAATATAATACAGAAGGTTTTTATCTTCCCAGAGCGCATCCTGATAATGTGGCTAATGAAGAATATTTTGGTATGGTCAGTTCAAGCCGCCAGCCAAAGCAGGTTTTCTATAAACTAAGAAAATATTTTTGCAGATTATCAAAATAATCTTGTAATTTCTTTAAGTTTTGGTATAGTACTCTCTAGGTAGAGAGTGATAGCCTACGAGAGTAATCTATGCCAAACGATAACATATATCTGCTTAAGGACTTAGCTCACCTTACTGGTTTATCCGTTTATACAATTAAATATTATCTTAATCTGGGGTTGATAAAAGAGGTTAACCGCAGCCCAGAAACCCACTTTCGTTATTTTAACGATTCTACCGTAGAGAACCTGCAAAAAATTCGCGCCTTTCGTAAAAAAGGAAAATCGCTAAAGGAGATCAAGCGTGAGTTATTATAACGTGCTTGGCCTTGAGCGAGAGCCTTTTTCTACAAGCCCTGACCCTGATTTTCTTTACCGTTCTGTAAGCCATGAAACTGCCCTGAAACGGCTTGAGATTGCAATCCGCCTGCGACGGGGATTGAGTATTATTTTAGGAGATGTCGGAACAGGAAAAACTACGCTTTCTCGCGCGCTGTTGCAGATTTTTAAGGATGAAGAAGATTTTATTTTTCATCTCGTGCTTGATCCTAATTACAAGTCAGAATATCAGTTCCTTTTGAGCCTTGCCAAGATGTTTAACATTGTTCCGGAATTTAAATCCACCCTTGATTTTAAAGAAGCGCTCCAGCGTTACCTTTATCAAAAAGGGGTTGAAGAAAATAAAACCATAGTTTTATTAATTGACGAAGGCCAGAAGATCAGCCCGGAAAACCTTGAGGTGCTGCGCACGCTGCTAAATTATGAAACTAACGAATTTAAACTTCTGCAGTTAATTATAATGGCACAGGTTGAACTTTTGCCCAGGATCAAGCGTGTTCGTAATTTTATTGACCGTGTGGCGCTAAAGTATACGATTAATCCTTTGGACGAAGAAGAGACGCGCAAGATGATACTTTTTCGGTTGCACCAAGGAGGGTATGATCATGGAGGAAGTGTTTTTACTGATGATGCGATCAAGACAATTTATCAGCATACACAAGGGTATCCGCGCCGTATCTCTATGCTTTGCCATGATGCACTTGAACTTATGGTCATGGAAGAGCATCGTTATATTGACGGACTCCTTATAAAAAAGATCATTAAACAGCAGGAATAATGAGCGAATACGTAGCCCCTGAAGAAAAACTTTTGCGATTGATTAGAGGCCAGAAAAAGCCTGTGGTTTTAGGTGATTTGCCTAAAAAACAATCAGCGCAGGAAAAAGTAAAGAAAGAATTTGGGTTTGTTTTAAATTTAACAAAAATAAAGAATTTTAGCCTGGGAATTTTTATTTTGAGTTCATTGATTTTTTTACTGCTCTTAAATTGGCCTGCTTACACGCCAAAAGAGTTGGTGCATCAGGCAGTTGTTATTAAACAGGTAGCTCTTGATATTGAAAAAAATAAGGCTGATGCCGGCGAGGATCTGGATAAATATTTAGCAGGTGCAGAGAAGAAGCAGATTTTTTTGTTATCAAGTAAAACTGAAAATGCGCAAGTAGCAGCGATTGCTGCTTCAGAACTGTTAAAAGATTTAAGCCTTTTAGGGGTAATCACCGGAGATGACCCGCAGGCAGTGGTGGAAGATAAGTTAAGCCAGAAAACATATTATTTAAAAGAAGGGCAGTTTGTCAGGGAGTTCAAACTTAAAAAAATCGGAGAAGCAAAAATTATCCTTGAATACGGAGGAGATGAATTTGAGTTGCATTTATAAAAGTTATCCACAGGGTAGGAGAGGTTTAAACCTCTCCTGCTAATTGTGTTTTATGCCGGAGGTCCGATGAAAAGGAATCGTTTATTTATAATAATATCTATAATTGGGTTATCGGTTTTCGGTGCTCGTGGCTCGGCATTATACGCTCAGGATGCAATTTCGCCAAAGATCTCTTCAAATAAAATCTCCCTTGATATTAAAGGCATGGATGTGGTTGATGTGATTAAGATGCTCGCCACAAGAAACGGGATAAATGTTGTAGTCGGCAAAAATGTCAGCGGAAAAGTTACTCTATTTCTTAAGGAAGTAGATATGTGGGATGCCTTTGAGATTATTCTTCTTTCAAATGAACTGGCCTATGATAAAAAAGGCGATATCATAAATATTATGACCCAGCGGGATTATGAATTAATCTATGGAGAGCGTTATAAAGATGCCAAAGAAGCCGCAATCGTTTCTCTTAAGTATGCAAAAGCAATTGACCTGGCACGCGCCTTAAATCAGATAAAGACAAATATCGGCCGCATTGTGGTAGACGAGGGTTCAAATACCATGGTACTTATTGATTCTGCGGCTAAAGTTGCGGATATGAAACGATTCATTAAGGAAACGGACCTGCCCGTACAGACAAAGGTCTTTAGCCTGAATTACGCTCAAGTAGATAAACTTAGCCCGAAAATTCAGGATACGCTTACTAAGGGTGTTGGTACAATGAAGATTGATGAGAGGACGAATAAAATCGTAATTACCGATTATCCGGAAAAAATAATCGAGATAGCTGCGTTGATGAAGGCTTTTGATGAGAAAACTCCCCAAGTGCTTATTGATGCTCAAATAATTGAGGTACGGCCTTCGAATAAGTTTGAAATGGGAGTGGATTGGGATTTCTGGATTGAGAAAAATTTTAAACTCGCATCGTCGCTTCCGATCAGCACCAGCGGCCGTTTAGTAGTAGGTACGCCTTCGGTTGCACCTACTCAAAAAGGAGATTATAAAGCGATCCTAGATTTATTGCGCACTATCGGTAATACTAAAATTCTTTCAAGCCCTCGGATTATGGCATTGAATAATCAGGAAGCGATGATCATGGTCGGTTCAAAGGAGGCTTATGCCTCTACTACTACGGTTACAGGCGATGGCGGCACGGTTACTACAGCAGAAAATATTACTTTTGTGGATGTTGGGATCAAGCTCCATGTTACTCCTACGATTAACCGGGAAAATTTTGTCACTATGAAAATAAAACCGGAGGTAAGTTCCGTAGGCAGTGAATATCTGACTGCTAAAGGCGAGACTATCCCGGAGATTTCTACTTCCGAAGCAGAAACTACCGTAATGGTCAAAGACGGTGTTACCGTAATTATCGGAGGTTTAAAAAAGGACGAAAAATATAAAACCCAAAAAGAGATCCCGTTTATCGCAAAAATACCTTTAGTGGGATTATTATTCCGTAACTTATCTGAAGAGCGTAAAAATACGGAACTTGTGATTCTACTTACTCCGCATATTATGTCCGGGGAAAGTTCTTTTACCGAATTTAGTGATATCAGGCCTAAAGACGGAGCGATAATTAAACTTGATAAAGAAGGCAATGTAAAACAAGATGTTTGTAAAGATAGTAATGAAGATGAAACTATGCAGGCCGGTTGGGAATATTACCGGTTTTTGATAGATAAGGTGAGCCGGGTTGCTAAAAAAGCAGCGCCTGTCGGATAAAAAGGGATAGTTAAAATTATTTTTTCTTTGACTAATGACGGCAGCCTTATTTCGGAGCCGCAGGCAGAAACGCAGGGGAATAATATTTTGGTTGAGGCTGCGATAAAGGCGGTAAAATCTGCTGCTCCGTTTGCGCCTTTTCCGAAATATCTTAATAAAGAAAAAGAAGTTTTTAAAATTATGCTGGCTTATGAATAGGAGATAAACCTATGGCAGAATTATTGATCGTAGACGACGAAACAGATGTGCGGGAGTTTGCCGCGAATTTTTTCCGTAAACGTAAAATTGATGTGATCACCGCAGGAAGCGGGGAAGAAGCGCTTTTATTCATTGAAAAAGAAAAACCCAAGCTCGTACTTTTAGATATTACGATGCCCGGGATAGACGGGATTGAAACCCTGCGCCGGATCAGAAAGTTAAATGAAAAACTGAATGTTGTTATGGTGACAGGAATTTATCCTGATGAAGGTGACGCTTTTAAACAGTGCCAGGAATTAGGAGTAAAGGTATACATTCATAAACCGTTAAGGCTTGAAGAATTGCAGGAAGTGGTTTTAAGGGAGATGGCCCTATGCGCGTAGATTACAAGAAAGAACTGGAGATTGCAGCAAAAAGCATGATCATGGTGCATGATTCAGAAGTGCTGATTAAAATGATTGTGCGTATGATCGTGCAAAAAGTAAAAGTAAACCACGCCGGAATACTTCTTTTTGACGTGGAAAAAGACGCCTACGTGCTTAATGTTTCGCGTGGGGCGTTGGGTTTAAGGATACCCGCTGGTTTCGCGCGGGTAGACAAAAATAATCCGCTGATCAGATTTTTTACTGAACGCTGGGACAGGATCTTGGGAATTGAAGGTATGATTGTATTACAAGATGCGAAAAAAATACTGCGTAAGAAAAATATTCCCACAATGGGTAAAAAAATCCTTGAGGGAGCGCTGCTTGAGCTGGATATTTTTGAGTCAGTGGCTTGTATCTCAAGCTATTTCCGTAATGACCTGCTTGGCCTGCTTCTGTTGGGCACAAAAAGAAATAAAAAAGATTTTACTACTGATGAGCTGACTTTTTTTAGCGCTCTGGCATCTGACGTGGCAATGGCAATACGTAATGCCCAGCTTTTTACTAATCTTGAAGATGAGTTGAACAAGAAGCACCGCCTATTTTTGCATACTACCATAGCCTTAGCTGCGGCAATCGACGCGAAAGACCATTATACTCATGGCCACACGGCGCGGGTAACATCATTAAGCTTAAGGCTTGCGCAGAAATTAGGACAGATATTAAAAAAGGAGTTTGCTCCGAATTTCCTTGAACATCTGCATATTGCATCGCTTTTGCATGATATAGGAAAAATCGGGATTCCTGAAAGCATCCTGAATAAAGATGGGCCGCTTGATCCTGATGAACAGCGTAAGATGCGCGAGCATACTATACTTGGGACAACAATTTTACAGCCGATCCGGGAACTTAGTGAAGCGATACAAGGAGTAAAATATCATCACGAGCATTATGATGGCTCCGGGTATCCGGAAGGTTTAAAAGGTGAACAGATTCCTTTAGTCGCTTCGATAATTGCCGTTGCAGATTCATTTGATGCTATGACTACTGACCGGCCTTACCGTAAGGGCCTAGATAAAGATAAAGCTGTGGAAGAGATTAAGCGATGTAGCAATACGCAATTTAATCCGATAGTAGCGGATGCGTTTATTGAATTATTTAAAGAGGGAGAGGTGTAATAAAAAATGTCAGCTCCGCGCATTATCCTGATGTATATTTCAGAAGTATCCGGGCATCACAGTGCAACCGTTGCTGTTGAGAAAGCGATAAAAGAGCTTTCCCCGCAGGCCGAAGTTCTAAATATCAATGCCTTTAATTACACAAACCCGGTTTCGGAAAAAGTGGTGAATAAGCTTTATATGAGCGTGATCCAGGGGGCGCCTGCGATCTGGGATTATTTGTATGATAACCCGAAAATCGTGGAAAAAATTAATCAGCTTAAAAATTTTGTGCATAAATTTAATTCACCTAAATTTAAGCGGCTTTTTGATAAGTTTAAGCCGCATGTAGTCGCTTGTTCTCAGGCATTTCCCTGCGGGATGGTTGCGGATTATAAAAAGGAATATTTTTCAACCCTTCCGCTTGTAGCTGTTCTTACGGATTATGTGCCGCATTCATATTGGATATACGATGACATTGATTATTATATTACTCCTTCAAATGAAGTCAGTCAGCGCCTGATTGCAAAAGGGGTAAATAGCGCGAAAATAAAATCCTTCGGGATTCCTTTTGATCATAAATTCAGGAAGTCGTATGGCCGTAAGGAGGTTTGCGCAAAGCTCGGGCTTAACCCAAATATTTTTACCGTGCTATTGATGGGCGGAGGCCAGGGGTTAGGGCCGATCAAGGGGATAGTTCAACATCTTGATAAAGTAAGTGCTCCGCTTCAGGAGATTATTGTTTGCGGAACAAACCGTAAACTTTATAAAAAACTAAAAAGAGAAACCAAGCGTTGTTATAAAAAAATACATCTTTTGGGTTACGCTAATAATATCAATGAACTTATGGATGCCTCGGATGTTATTATCACGAAGCCGGGGGGGATCACCAGCTCTGAAGCGCTTTGTAAGAATCTTCCGATGATTATCGTAAAGCCTATACCGGGGCAAGAAGTAAATAATACGGATTATCTGACCAGCCGTAAATCAGCGATTAAAATTACCCGGCTTGAAGAAGTGGAGATGGTGGTTGAGAATTTTATCCGGCATCCGCACCGGCTGCGTGAATTTAGGCAAGCCTGCGCCCGAATTAGTAAGCCCGATTCAAGCCTTGATATTGCCAAGCTTTTGCTTGATTTGGGGCAGCGTTATGCGCAAGGAGGTTAAGTATTGACTATTCTAAAAAAATGTTGTATAATTTACATCAAATGATGTAAATATATCAACAATAAGGAGCAAATTGATGTCAGTATTGCTGAATACCAAATTAAGAAGAAAGTTATTAACTTATTCATTTACCCACGCGGATGAGGATTATTATGTGCGGCAGCTTTCTAACCTTATTGATGAGGATCCGGGTAATCTTTCAAGGGAACTGAGGAAGTTAGAGGCAGAGGGTATATATAGCTCGCTTACTAGGGGGAATGTAAAATTCTATTCCATTAATAAAAATTATCCATTATTTAATGAGTTTAAGAAGATTATTTTTAAAACCGAAGGCGTTGAGGGCAGCCTTAAGGAAATAGTTTTAAAATATAAAGGTATTATTCTTGCTTTTATTTATGGCTCTTATGCAAAAAACAAAGAAAAAAAATCTTCTGATATTGATTTAGCGGTTGTAGGAAGATTTGATCGTGAACGGTTAACTAGCGATATCCGTAATTTAGAAACAAAACTAAATAGGGAAGTAAATTTTACCGTTTATGCCGAAGAAGAGTTTTTAAAAGAAAGAAAAAAAGAAGGCAGTTTTCTAAATTTAGTTATTAAGAATAAAATTATAGCTTTAAAAGGAAAGATTAATGCTTGATAAGACCATCGCTAGGTTAGAGAAGGATGGAAAACTACGAAAGCAGCCAGCAGGTTTAGTACAGGTGGAGGCTTTACTTAGAGAAGCCTTATTAGATCTAGGTGAAGCTAAAAAGATCACGCATTTGGCAAGCAGGGCAACATACTTATTAGCTTATATAGCCATGTTAAAAGCAGGAAGGGCGCTATTACTTTTAAAAGGATATGTTCCTGATGACGGCGCACAGCATAAGACGGTTGTTGATGTTACAAGTATTATATTGGGTGAGAAATACCTTAATCTAACAAGGCAATTTGAAACAATGCGTAGAAAACGTAATGAGCTTACTTATGAGGCGGGAGTTCTACTTTCTAAATCTGAATCTGAGAAGGCATTTTTAGATTCGATTGCTTTAATAAAGAAAATATTAAGCGAAGTAAAATCTCAAAATCCACAGCTAGAGTTGAAGTTTGATTTAGATATGGAATAAAGCTGTAAAGAATTTTAGTATTTCTTGTGTAACCAATTGGTAATTAATAGGTTGCGTACACTGTCTACAAGGGCGCAGGGGGGATTACTTAGCGATGAAATTAGTTGAACAGATATTGATACGGAATAAAAAAAGGGAAGATATATATAAGCTGTTGAGGAAAATGCAGAATTTCCCGTCTTTTATGTCCTACGTAAAATCGGTTAAAATTATTAAAAAAATCCCTGATGGTTTTATTTCGGCATGGAATGTGTTTATTGATGGAGTGCCGGTAAGCTGGCAGGAGCAGGATATTTTTGATAATAAAAATTTAAGCATAAACTTTCAGATGTTAAATGGAGATTATTTAAAATACCAGGGAAGCTGGCGATTATTAGATGATTTATACGGCTGTAAAATAATTTTGTCTTTGGACCTGGATGTAGGAGCAAGCGCATTTACCAGGTTTCCCGAAGTCGAGAAAGTTTTAAACAGAAAGATCAGGAAAGCTTTTAAAGGGATGCTTCTTGCCATTAAAATTAAACTCATAGGAAAAAAATGAAAAAATTCGCTTTTATTTTCCATCCGCATGACCTTGAGTTTTATGCTGACGGTTTTACCGAGCCTGATCTTAAAAATAAAAACCCGGATCTGATTAAAAATGCGATGAGGTGGTTCCCGCCTTTTAAGCGTTCAACAGTCACAGGCATAAAGTCAGTATCTAATAATAAGGAAGTAGAAGGGATCATGATCCTGGTATCGCTGATACCGGAACATATGAAAAATCTTAGTGATGAATTCGCTTTAGCAAAGTTTATTGAAGCGGCGAAATTATCAGAAAAAATGGGAGCCCAGATTATAGGGCTTGGGGCCTATGCTTCTTTATACGGCAGGCATGGGGTAGATTTAGCTGCAGCAGTAAAAATTCCTGTTACCACGGGTAATACCTATACTTTGGCAGTTACTCCGGATGTAATCTTAAAAATTCTGGGGATGCGTAATAAAGATTTATTAAAAACTAAAGTTTCAATTTTAGGCGCAACCGGAATACTTGGCTCATATTGTTTACGCTCGATTATCGGAAAAATCGGTGAAATAAACTTATTAAGCAGTAATTATAAGCGCCTTGAGGACTTAGCTATCCTAAAGGGGTGTTTTTCAACTAAAATTAATTCTTATTTTGTTCAGGATAATCCGCGTTATTTATACGATTCTGACCTGATTTTGGTGGCAAACGCAAAATATGCCCCTTTAGTAAAGCTAGATAAATTAAAAAAAGGTGTTGTGGTATATGATGCGACATTTCCAAAAAGTTTTATTGATGGCGCTCCTAAGAGTAGGGAAGATATCCTCTTTATTGACGGAGGGGTGATATTGCCCCCGGGTAACACAGATTTTCATTTTTCTTTTGGATTTCCAAAATCAGTTGCTTTTCCTTGTATGGCAGAAACGATGATCCTGGCGCTTGAAGAGATCTTTGAGCCGTATTCTTTGGGGCGTATCGTTGATTTTAATAAAGCAAAGAAAATTTATGCATTAGGCAATAAGCACGGGTTTAAGTTAGTCGGGTTTAGCCACAAAGGGAAGATGCTTACAAATGTTTAAATTTGCATTTATTGCCCATCCTATAGATTTAAAACAGATCCGCGAGTTAGTGCCGCTAAAATTTTTACCGGATTTTATTTTACGTAAATCTTTGCGCTTTGTGAAGCCGTTTGTGGCTTCCACTGTAAAAAATGTTGTTTCAATATCAGGCAAACAAGTAGAGGGCTATGTTATTGTCTGTCCGTTATTGCCAAAACAGATACTTGATTTTAACCAGGAGTTTGTTTTATCAAGGATTATTGAAGCTTGTCGTTTGGGAGAGAAACTAGGCGCAAAAATTGTCGGCTTAGGTGGGTATACTTCTGTAATCGGTGATAAAGGAACTACAATTGCAAAAAATGTGAATATTGCTGTAACAACCGGAAATAGTTATACCGCAGCCTCGATATTAGAGTTATTGTTTCAGATAGCCAAAGAAAAGAATCTTGATCTAACAAAATCACGCGCTGCGATAATCGGGGCAACCGGTTCAATCGGTAATGCCTGCGCAAGATATTTAGCTGAATATGTGCAGGATATTGTGATTACGGCAAGGCATACGGATAAATTAGAAGAGTTAAAGCAAAATATAGAAAATATCTCAAAAGCTAAAGTTGAGATTAATCTTGATGCTAGGGGAGCTGTAAAAGAAGCAGATATTGTGATTGTTACCACAAGCGCACCTGATGCGCTGTTAGATGTGGCTGATCTTAAGGCCGGGGCAATTGCCTGCGATGTATCTGTGCCGAAAAATATTTCAGGAAGAAATAGTAATAGAAAAGATGTTATTGTTTTTGACGGCGGCCTGATTAAAACACCTTCTAATGTTAAAGTAACTATTAATACCGGTTTACCTGAAGGGGTTTTATATGGTTGTATATCTGAAACTATAATTTTGGCATTAGAGGAAGGATTTGAGAACTTTTCTTTAGGAAATAATTTATCTCTTGATAAAATCACTGAAATTTCTGAAATGGCAAAAAAACACGGGTTTCACCCTGTGAAAATTTCTTAAATATGAAAATAAAACTTATTGCGCCGGCAATGCGGCATGGAATTTTAAGCGCTAAGAGCTCACAAATTGGGATAAGGCAGATGTCTACAGGAGCTCCTCTAGCATTGTCTACACTTGCTGCGTTAACGCCTAGAGATGTTGAGGTGGAAATAATTGATGAAAATATAGAAGTAATTGATTTTGAAAATAAGGCAGATTTAATAGGAATCACTTTTAATGTTTCAGGTGCTATGCGTGCTTATGAAATAGCTGATGAATTTCGTAAACGTGGGAGTAAAGTTGTTTTTGGCGGTATTTATGCTTCAATGTTACCAGAAGAAGTCGGTCTTCATTCGGATTCAATTGTTATTGGTGAAGCAGAAGGTGTTTGGCCAACAGTAATTAGCGACGTTTCTAACGGAAGGTTGCAAAAAATATACCGGACAAACAATAATCCTGATTTGTTTAACTTGCCTATTCCGCGATGGGATTTGCTTAAAAATAAATCTTATCACTACCATTCATTGCAGACTACTAGGGGCTGTCCTTTTAATTGCGATTATTGTTCTGTTACTTGGTTTTTTGGTGGTAAATATAGACATAAACCTATAGAGAAAGTCGTTGAGGAGGTTGAGTTTATTAAATCTATTGATAAAA
>CAKKSP010000020.1:0-33331 GCA_919902045.1 Omnitrophica bacterium GWA2_41_15
TTTTATAAAAACTACCCCTGGTATTACCGGTTTTATCGGTTTAGGAAAAAAGCCCACTCCTTTGACACAAGATGAAGTAGACAATATTTTAAAACGCAGCGAAGAGACTCGTATCAAACCCAGTCCAAAGACGATGTTTGATAAGGGCGAGCAGATTCGCGTGAATGAAGGGCCTTTTGTGAATTTTAACGGTACCATCGAAGATATATATCCGGATAAGGGGAAATTAAAGGTAAACATATTAATTTTTGGACGCTCTACCCCGGTTGAATTAGAATACTGGCAGGTAGAGAAGATCTAAGGTCAAAACTATGGCAAAAAAAATTAACGCACAGATTAAACTTCACGTTTCAGCAGGTCAAGCTAATCCTGCGCCGCCAGTTGGGCCGGCATTAGGCCAACATGGTGTTAACATCATGCAGTTCTGTAAGCAGTTCAATGATCAGACCAAAGACAGAGACGGCCTGATCCTGCCGGTAGTTATCAGCGTTTATGAGGATCGCACCTTTTCCTTTATAATTAAGAGCCCTCCATCATCAGTGCTTATTAAAAGAGCGGCTAATTTAGCTAAAGCTTCAGGGAATGCCGGGAAAGAGACCATAGGTTCAATAACCAGAATGCAAGTTGAAGAGATCGTTAAACAAAAGATGAAGGACCTGAATACCCAAGATATGGCGCAAGCCGTGAAAGTTATTTCCGGTACAGCCAGAAGCATGGGTATTACGGTGACAGAATAATGAATAAGCCAAGTAAACGTTATCAAGAATCTAAAAAACAGCATCAGGAAGATAAAACCTACACTTTAAAAGAAGCAGTCGTTCTTTTAAAGAAAATGCCCACCCCGAAATTTGACGCTTCGGTAGATTTGCATTTTCACCTTAATATTGACTCCAAAAAATCTGACCAAATGGTGCGCGGCACAGTAGTTCTGCCGCATGGCACAGGTAAAAAAGTTCGCGTCGCGGTATTTTGCCGCGGCGAACATGAACGCCAGGCAAAAGAGTCAGGCGCAGATTATGTCGGAGCAAATGAGTTGATTGATCGCGTTGCAGGTGGTTTTCTTGATTTTGATTGCGCTATTGCTACCCCTGATTTGATGAAAGACCTTTCAAAGTTAGGAAAAGTGCTTGGCCCAAGAGGCCTGATGCCCAGTCCGAAGACCGGTACCGTAACCGTAGATATTAAAAAAGCCATCGAAGATGTCAGAAGAGGAAAAGTCGAGTTTCGTACAGATAAACAGTGCGGAGTGCACCTTTCCGTCGGTAAAATGTCATTTGATGAAGATAAAATTTTAGATAATGCTACTAAAGTAATTGACGCTATTAACGAGGCAAGGCCTGCTTCCGTTAAGGGGAAATATGTGCTTAGTATGTTTATTTCTTCAACCATGAATCCTGGCCTTAGATTGGGGATTTAACGATGAAAAAAATCGGTATTATAGTTCGCGAAGCTACGGAGAATAGGATTAAAGATCGCCTTGCAGCAACTGAGGCTCTTTTTATTGTTAAGTTTTCCGGTTTATCAAGCCCTGATATTTGCGGCTTAAGGATTACACTTAAGGCTTCTAATGCGAGTATGTTTATAGTAAAAAATAGTATTGCCCGCCGCGCTTTTAAAGAGTTAGGTTTTGAGGCGCTTAGCGTATGCGTTGACGGCCCATCCGGAATAATTTTTGTTAAGGATGATTTCGCTGCGGTTTCTAAGTTGCTCTATAATTTTGCCAAAGATCATGAGCATCTTAAGTTTGCCGCCGGGCTTTTAAATAGAGAAAAGCTGCTTACCCAGAAAGATATCGAAATTCTGGCAAAGTTGCCGTCTAAAGATGTTTTACGCGGACATGTAGTCTGCACCCTTAATGCTCCGATAGTCGGTTTTGTGCGCGTACTTTCTCAGAGCTTAAGGAAATTCGTATATTGTATTGATCAAATTAAACTAAAAAAAGAAAAGTTAAGCTGACGCTAGGCGCAATCGGCGCCCGACGCAATCGGAATATGCGTCGGCATGCGCTAACTGCGCAAATGTGCGCCGGTGTTGACTAACTGTCAAGGAGGACACAAATGGCTGGAAAAGTAGAAGAATTCGTACAATCAATCGAAAGTATGACCGTGCTTGAATTAGCGGAATTAATCAAATCCCTCGAAGAAAAATTTGGGGTAACGGCTAATATGCCGATGATGGCAGCTCCCGCAGCCGCAGCAGGCGCAGCAGCTCCTGCAGCAGAAGAAAAGTCGGTTTTTAGCGTAGTTTTAACAAGTTCCGGTGCAAACAAGATCGCCGTAATTAAAGAAGTGCGCACGATCACCAACCTTGGTTTAAAAGAAGCCAAGGATCTCGTCGATGCAGCACCTAAGGCGATTAAAGAAGGCGCTACAAAAGACGAAGCAACAGAGATCAAAAAGAAACTGGAAGCTGCCGGCGCTACCGTAGAATTAAAATAAAAGTTTTTGTCGTATAAAAAGTGTGGGGGAGTATGAAGCATAAAAGTTTTGGCAAAATCAAAGAAACATTCCAGATGCCCGATCTCTTGGATATCCAGGTTGAAAGCTACCGGGAATTTCTACAGATGAATGTACCTGTAGAAAATAGGCAGAATATCGGATTAGAAGAAGTTTTCCGCGAGATTTTTCCGCTTGAAAATGCGGATCGTTCTGTAAAGCTTGAATTTATCAGTTATAGCCTCGGTAAACCAAAATATGATGTTAATGAATGCGGCCGTCGCGCGCTTTCTTATGCAGCACCTCTTAAAGTTAAATTTCGCCTGACCACGGCACAGGAAACAAAAGAGCAAGATGCGTATTTTGGGGATCTTCCGTTAATGACAAATACCGGAAGTTTTATTATTAACGGAGACGAGCGTGTTGTGGTTAATCAACTACATCGTTCACCCGGAGTTTCTTTTGAAGAAGAACTACATCCCACCGGAAAAAAGATTTTTTACGGCCGGATCATTCCTTATAGAGGCACTTGGCTTGAATTTAAGTATGACCTTACTGAAACAATTATTGCCTATGTTGACAGGCGCCGTAGTTTTCCAGCCACTCAAATCCTTAGGGTTTTAGGGTACGCCACAGACGCTGAAATTAATACCTGTTTTGGCAAGGAATATTCTGAAATCGGAAATACCCTGAAAAAAGATTTTACAAAAAATAAAGAAGAAGCTGTACTTGATTTTTACCGCAAGATGCGTCCTAATGAGCCGGTAACTAAAGATGCAGCAGAAATGCTTTTTTACCGCTATTTTTTTGATCCTGCACGTTATGATCTGGAACGCGCCGGAAGATTTAATCTAAATCGTAAATTAGGTATGGAAGTTTCTCTTGATAAGAGAATTCTTGATTCTGCAACTGTAGTTAAAGTAATTGAATATTTAATTAAGCTTAATGCCGGTGAAGGCAAAATTGATGATATCGATCATTTGGGCAGCCGACGTGTAAAAACTGTCGGTGAATTAGTGCAAAATCAGGTGCGTATTGGTATGACGCGCCTTGAACGCTCAATCCGTGAGCGTTTAAGCATGTTGGGTGATTTTCAAACCCTTAATGTGCACTACCTGATTAATTCCAAATTGCTTTCCAACCAAATTCGTGATTTCTTCGGCAGATCACAACTTTCACAGTTTATGGATCAGATTAATCCTTTGGCAGAGATGACACATAAGCGCCGCTTAAGCGCTTTAGGCCCGGGTGGGCTTTCTCGTGAGCGTGCCGGATTTGAAGTGCGAGACATTCATCCTTCGCATTACGGAAGAGTATGTCCTATTGAAACTCCTGAAGGCCCGAATATCGGATTGATTGCATCATTATCCACATATGCCCGTATAAATTATTTAGGGTTACTTGAAACTCCTTACCGTAAAGTTGAAGATGGTAAAGTTACTAAAAAAACCGAATACCTTACCGCTGATATAGAGGAAGATAAGATTATTGCTCAGGCAAATTCCCTGCTTGAAGAAGACGGAACATTTAAAGAAGCAGAAGTTGCTTGCAGGCATCACGGAGATTTTCCTAAAGTTAACGGCAAAAAAATTGAATATATGGATGTGTCTCCGAAACAGCTGGTTTCAGTCGCTGCTTCCTTAATACCTTTCTTAGAGCACGATGACGCAAACCGCGCTCTTATGGGTTCAAACATGCAGCGTCAGGCAGTACCGCTGATGATTACCGAGTCGCCTTTGGTAGGAACACAGATGGAAGGCAAAATTGCCAAAGACTCCGGAGTAGTTGTAGTTGCAGAAGATGCGGGTAAAGTTATTAGCGTAGATGGTACCCATATTACTATTGGTAAAAAGACCTATCATCTAAAGAAATTCTTACGTACAAATGCCGATACTTGTTTTAATCAGCGTCCGTTGGTTAAAGTAGGAGAGCATGTAGAACAAGGCCAGGTAATTGCAGACGGTATAGCTACTAAAGACGGGTTACTTGCGCTTGGTAAAAATGTCATGGTTGCGTTTATGCCATGGAGAGGTTATAACTTTGAAGATGCAATTTTAGTAAGTGAAAAGATTATAAAAAATGATGTACTTACTTCAATACATGTTGAGCGTTGTGAAATTGAAGCTACTGAAACACGCTTAGGTAATGAAGAAGTTACAAGAGATATTCCTAATGTTGGTGAAGAAGCGCTTAAAAATCTTGATGAAAACGGGATTATCCGTTTAGGAGCAGAAGTTTCTCCCGGGACAATCTTAGTGGGAAAAGTCACTCCTAAGACCGAGTCGGAACTTTCTCCGGAAGAAAGGCTGTTGCGGGCAATTTTTGGTGAAAAGGCTTCAGATGTGAGAGATACATCTTTAGTTGTTTCTCCCGGAGTTGAAGGTATAGTTATCGATGTGCACATCTTTCAGCGTAAGGATCGCGGCCGCAAGTCTAAAGAAGAAAAAAGCAAAGAAAATTCCAAGATCCGGCAGCTTAAGGCTTATTATAAACAGGAGATTGAGTTTGTTCAGAATGAGAAGATCCTTCGTTTAAGCCAGGTTTTAGGCGTAGATAAGAAAAAAATTAAAGATGATATGGATTTTAGCGATAATGAAGAAGCCAGAATTTTAAGCGTTTCTTTTGATGAGCAGATCCATGAGTTACTTTCCGAGCAGGAACAGGAGATTGAGAAGATCAATCGTGGAGATGAATTGCCGCCAGGAGTGCTTAAGAGGGTAGTAGTTTATATTGCTACCAAAAGAAAATTATCAGAAGGTGATAAGCTTGCCGGACGTCACGGAAACAAAGGAGTAGTTTCCCGTATTATACCGGAACATGATATGCCGTATATGCCAGATGGTACTCCGGTTGATATCGTGCTTAATCCCTTGGGTGTACCTTCGCGTATGAACGTCGGCCAGATTCTTGAAACCCATCTTGGCTGGGCAGCAAAGATGCTTAATATATGTTTTGATTCTCCGATTTTTGACGGAGCCTGCGAAGAAGAAATTAAAGAGATGCTTGCTAAGGCCGGGCTTTCAGAAGACGGGAAAACTACACTTTACGACGGTTTTACGGGTGAACCTTTCGATCAAAAAGTTACCGTTGGTTATATGTATATAATGAAACTTATCCATTTAGTTGATGAGAAGATTCACGCCCGTTCCATTGGGCCTTATTCTTTGGTTACACAGCAGCCTTTGGGTGGTAAAGCCCAATTCGGCGGACAGAGGCTGGGAGAAATGGAAGTTTGGGCGCTTGAAGCATATGGGGCAGCATTTACGTTGCAAGAGATGTTAACTGTTAAAAGTGATGACGTTGCCGGAAGAACCCGCATTTATGAAGCAATTGTTAAAGGCGAACAACGCCTTACACACGGCACGCCGGAATCTTTTAACGTGTTGATAAAAGAATTACAAGGATTATTATTAGATATCAGGATGGAAAAAGACAAAGAGAAGGGTAAATAAGATGGAAGAAGTTAGCCTGTTTGATTACGTTTCCATAAAAATTGCTTCTCCGGAAGTGATTCGTTCCTGGTCTAAGGGCGAAATTAAAAAAGCCGAAACAATTAATTATCGTACTTTAAAACCAGAGAAGGATGGCCTTTTTTGCGAGAAGATTTTTGGCCCTGTCCGCGACTGGGAATGTCATTGCGGTAAATATAAAGGAATAAAATTTAAGGGTGTTACCTGCGACCGTTGCGGTGTAGTTATTGACCGCTCTGCGGTGCGGCGTGAACGTATGGGCCACATTGATTTGGCAGCCCCTGTTACCCATATCTGGTTTTTTAAATCTTCACCCGGTAGATTTTCTGCGCTTCTTGATATGAGTATGCGCGAGATCGAGAAGATAGTATATTATGAAGAATATGTTGTAACCGATCCGGGTACAACTGCCTTAAAGATGAAAGAAATGCTTGCTGAAGATAAATATCAGGAAGCAGTGGAAAAATACGGTACAGGCGCATTTAAGGCAAGGATTGGAGCTGAAGCTATACAGTATTTGCTTAAAGAGCTTGATCTTGATGCTTACTGTGAAAAACTGCGCAAGGATATGGATAAAACAAAAGATATCCTGAATAACCGTAAAATTTTGAAGAACCTTCGTATCGTCGAAGATTATAAAAAATCTGAAAATAAGCCGGAATGGATGATTATGGAAGTGCTTCCGGTAATACCGCCTGATCTCAGGCCTTTAGTACCTCTTGATGGTGGTAGATTTGCTACATCAGACCTTAATGATTTATACAGGCGTGTAATTAACCGTAATAACCGCCTTAAAAAACTTATTGAATTAAGCGCTCCGGATATAATTATTCGTAATGAAAAACGTATGCTTCAGGAGGCTGTGGATGCGCTTCTAGATAACGGAAAACATGGCCGCGCAGTGATGGGCGCCAATAACCGTCCGCTTAAGTCTTTGGCGGATATGCTCAAAGGAAAACAGGGACGTTTTCGTCAGAACCTTTTGGGTAAACGTGTAGATTATTCCGGCCGTTCAGTTATTGTTGTTGGCCCGCATTTAAAACTTCATGAGTGCGGTTTGCCTAAACAGATGGCGCTTGAATTGTTTGAGCCTTTTATTATTAAGAGGCTGCGTGAAAAAGGTTTTGTGCATACGATTAAAGGCGCGCGCCGCATGGTTGAGCGGGGCAAGATCGAAGTTTGGGATATTCTTGATGAAGTTATCCGTGACCATCCGATTTTACTTAACCGCGCTCCCACACTTCACCGCTTAGGTATCCAGGCATTTCAGCCGACGCTGGTTGAAGGAAAATCTATCAAGATCCATCCTTTGGTTTGTACTGCTTTTAACGCTGATTTTGACGGTGACCAGATGGCAGTGCATGTGCCGTTATCACTTGAAGCTCAGATAGAAGCAAAGCTGCTGATGCTGTCTATTAATAATGTTTTTTCTCCTGCTGACGGAAGGCCGATTCTTTCTCCGACCCAGGATATTATTCTGGGAGTTTCTTATCTTTCAAAGGAAAAGCCTGATGCCAAAGGCGCAGGAAAACTTTTCGCCAATTGCGACGAAGTTCAGATTGCATATCAAGATGGTGAGCTCGCTTTACATGCTGTAATACGTTTAAGAATTTATAAGTTGTTTGATGTTGCAGATAAAAAAATTATTGAGGGTAAACAGATTATAAATACCACTGCCGGGCGCGTGATTTTTAATCAGACGCTGCCTGCGGAATTTGGTTTTGTCAATTATGAGCTTAAGAAGAGCGTAGTAGGCGAGATTGTCGCTGAATGTTATAAGCGTTTCGGCCATCAGCGCACTATTGAGCTTCTTGATGAAATCAAAACTCTTGGTTTTGAGTTTGCAACTCTCGGGGGAATATCTATCGGTATAAATGATATGACTATTCCTGCTGAAAAGGGCGAAGTGCTTAAAGAAGCGCGTATTGAAGTAGCAAAGGTTGAAGATCAATACCGTAAGGGTATTATTACCGATAGAGAGCGTTACAATAAAGTTATCGACGTCTGGACGCATACCACTGATAAGGTGTCGGACCTGCTTTTTAAAGAGATGGAAAATTTTAATCCGCTTTTTATGATGGTAGATTCCGGTGCAAGAGGATCCCGGCTTCAGGTGCGTCAGTTGGCTGGTATGCGTGGTTTGATGGCAAAACCATCAGGTGAGATTATCGAAAACCCGATTACCGCTAATTTTCGCGAGGGTTTAACCGTGCTCGAATATTTTATCTCTACCCATGGTGCGCGTAAGGGATTGGCCGACACTGCGTTAAAAACTGCGGATGCAGGGTATCTTACCCGTCGCTTGGTTGATGTCTGCCAGGAAGTAATTATTACTGAAATTGATTGCGGAACTCTAAATGGAATCACGGTTGCTGCTATTATCGAAGGCGATGAAGTAGTAGTCAGCTTAAAGGATCGTATCTTTGGCCGAGTTGCTTTGGATAATGTGGTAGATATTATTACCGATGAAGTTATAGCTGAACAAGGAAGCATTATTAGCGAAGAAAAAGCGGAGATGATCGAGAAACTTGGTATTGAAAAAATCCGTATCCGCAGTGTCTTAACTTGTGAGTCTGAGCGTGGAGTATGCGCCAAATGCTATGGAAGAAATCTTGCTACCGGAAGGTCTATTGACTTGGGTGAAGCAGTAGGCGTAATTGCCGCGCAAAGTATTGGTGAGCCTGGAACGCAGTTAACCATGAGAACATTCCATATCGGCGGAACTGCATCCAGAATTGTTGCGCAATCTTCCCATAAAGCCAAGAACAAGGGTACTATTAAATACCATAGCTTAAGGACAGTTGCTAAGAATAAAGATTTTGTAGTTTTAAACCGCAACGGTTCTATTAGTATTAATGATAAACAAGGCAGAGAGCTTGAACGTTATCCTGTTCTTCAGGGTGCTTTGATTGCCTTTAAAGAGGACGATGATGTGCAGAAGGGTGATTTCCTTGTGCGTTGGGACCCGTATAACGTTCCAATTCTTACCGAAGTCAGCGGAAAAGTAAAATTTGAAGATTTAAAGGAAGATATAACTTTCCGTCAGGAGCTTAATCCTGTCACTAAGCTTACCGAGCGTGTAGTCGTAGAACATAAACAGGAATTTCACCCTCAGATTATTATTGTCAATGAAAAAGATGAAGAGATGGGGATTTATCCCATTCCTATCGGAGCTCATATTTTGATTAAAGACGGCCAGCAGATCAGTGCAGGAGATCTTGCTGCTAAGATTCCTCGATTAGTCGTGAAAACAAGAGATATTACCGGCGGTCTTCCGCGCGTAGCTGAGCTTTTTGAAGCACGCCGTCCGAAGGATCCGGCAGTAATCAGCGAAATTGACGGTTTTGTGGAATTCGGCCATTCTAAAAAAGGCCAGAGGTTGATTATTGTTAAATCTTCCACCGGCATGGCAAGGGAATATGTTATCCCGCACGGAAAACATCCCAATGTTTATAAAGGCGACCGCGTAGAAGCAGGCCAGCAGTTGACTGACGGGCCGGTTGTTTTACAGGATATTTTAAGGGTTTGTGGTGATAAGGTATTGCAGGAGTATTTAGTAAATGAGGTTCAGGAAGTTTACCGCTTACAAGGTGTGCGTATCAATGATAAGCATATTGAGGTTGTTATCCGTCAGATGCTTAAAAAGATACGCGTAGAGGAATCCGGAGATACGGAGTTCTTGCCAGGACAACAGGTAGATAAATGGGTTTTCCGCAAAGAGAATATACGCGTAACCTCAAAAAATAAGAAACCCGCATCAGCTGTTCCGCTCTTGTTAGGTATAACCAAGGCTTCTTTAAGCACTGAAAGTTTTATTTCCGCGGCAAGTTTTCAGGAGACCACCCGCGTACTTACTGATGCTGCGACTTCCGGAAAACATGATGAACTTTTTGGTTTAAAAGAAAACGTCATCGTCGGCCGATTGATACCGGCTGGCAGCGGATTTGATGCGCACCGAAAAGTTGAAATAGAAAAATTAGCACAGGAAAAACGAAAAGAGATGCAAGAGGCAGCAGTAGCCCAGTGATAATACCGACCTACGCGGTCGTTTTCGACCGCGTAGGTCGAATAGGTAAAAAAGGAAAGAAAATGCCCACGATTGAGCAATTAATAAGATTAGGAAGAAGTTCAAAAACTAAAAAATCTAAATCACCGGCACTTAAGGCTTGCCCTCAAAGAAGAGGCGTTTGCCTTCAGGTGCGCACGATGACGCCAAAAAAGCCTAACTCTGCGCTTCGTAAGATTGCAAGAGTCCGGCTTACAACAGGTATCGAAGTAACTTCTTATATACCTGGTGAGGGGCATAACCTTCAGGAACATTCGATCGTGTTAGTACGCGGAGGCCGCGTAAAAGATCTTCCCGGCGTGCGTTATCATATTGTACGCGGGACATTAGATACATCTGGCGTTACTTCAAGAAAACGTTCTCGTTCAAAATATGGAGCAAAACGGCCTAAAGAACAAGCAGCTGGAAAAGCCGCTAAGTAAGGATAAAAAAATATGAGACGAAGAAGGATATCAAGAAAAGAACCAAGCGGAGATTCAAAATTTAATTCAAAAATTGTTGCTAAATTTATCAGCATGGTGATGTATGAAGGAAAAAAATCCGTTGCTGAAAATATAGTCTACGATGCTTTTGAGCGCGTTAAAACGCAACTTAATGAAGCTGATGCTATGAAAGTTTTTCATAAAGCTATTGAAAATGTACGTCCGCGGCTTGAAGTAAAACCTCGCCGCGTGGGAGGCGCTACATATCAGGTTCCCGTCGAGGTTAAGCAGCAGCGCGGTGTTTCAATGGCTATGCGTTGGATGCGTGATTTTGCCCGCGGCAGAAAAGGCAAATCCATGACTGATAAACTTGCGGATGAAATTATCAGCGCTTATAAAGGTGAAGGTTCGGCAATAAAAAAACGCGATGATACGCACAAGATGGCTGATGCAAATAAGGCCTTTGCACATTTTAGATGGTAAGGTAAATGGAACGAAAAATATCATTAGACAAATTACGAAATATTGGTATAATAGCGCACATTGATGCTGGTAAAACAACAACCAGTGAGCGCATTCTTTACTATACAGGAAGAACCTACAAAATCGGTGAAGTCCATGATGGTACTGCTACCATGGATTATATGGTTCAAGAGCAGGAGCGCGGGATTACAATCACAGCGGCCTGCACAACTTGCGTATGGGGCGCTTACCGGATTAACTTGATCGATACACCAGGGCATGTTGATTTTACAGTAGAGGTCGAACGTTCTTTGAAAGTTTTAGATGGAGCAGTAGTGGTTTTCTGCGGAGTAGGTGGAGTTGAGCCGCAATCAGAAACTGTCTGGCGCCAGGCCGATCGTTATAATGTACCGCGGGTGGCTTTTATAAATAAAATGGATCGCGTGGGGTCAGATTTTTTTGGTACGGTTGATCAGATGCATAAAAAGTTGGGCACCAATGCCGCTGCGATTCAGCTTCCTTGGGGATTAGAAGGCGCCTTTAACGGAATTATCGACCTCGTAGAAAAAAAAGTGGTTGAATATTCAGACGAAAAAGGCAAGGTTTTTGAAGTAAAAGAAATTCCCCAAGAAAAGATGGAAGAGGTAAATAAGTACCGCGAGCTTATGCTTGAAAAACTTGCCGAAGGCGATGAACAGGTGTTAGAAAAATTCGTGCACGGAAAAGAGATTTCAAGCGAAGAAATAAAACAAGCCATCAGGCGCGCGGTAATTGCCAATAAATTTGTTCCGGTGCTTTGCGGCACAGCTTTTCGTAATTGCGGGATACAACAACTACTTGATGCGGTTTGTGATTATCTGCCATCGCCCCTAGATGTTTCTGCAGCTAAAGGTACTGATCCTGATAGCGGAGATTTTAAGGAAATTACTCCTTCTGATGAAGCGCCTTTCTGTGCTTTATGTTTTAAGGTGCTCACTGATCCTTATGTCGGCAGGCTGAATTATCTGCGTATTTATTCTGGCGAACTTCATGCCGGAGAAAACATTTATAATTCTACGCGCAGGGTAAGCGAACGGGTAACAAAGCTTGTGCAGATGCATGCGAATCAGCAGAGTATAATTCCGGAAGTTGCAACCGGCGATATCGTCGCAGCTGTAGGATTGAAAGAAACAAAGACAGGCGATACGCTTTGCCAGGAAGAAAACCCGATTTTACTTGAAGTAATGCGGTTTCCTGAACCGGTTATTCAGCAGGCAGTAGAGCCTAAAAGTAAGCAGGCTCAGGAAAGAATGGGTTTTGCGCTGCATAAGATGGCGGATGAAGACCCGTCTTTTAAAGTAAGTTATAATCATGAAACCGGCCAGACAATTATCGCAGGCATGGGCCAGTTGCATCTTGAAATTATTATTGACCGTATTTTACGGGAATTTAATGTAGAAGCTCAAGTTGGGCAGCCTCAAGTAGCATATAGGGAAACAATTACCAGGAAAATAGTTTCAGTCGGTAAATTTATTCAACAGAGCGGCGGCCGCGGGCAATATGGCCATGTGGTGATAGAGATGGAGCCGCAAGAAAAGCCAGGTATGGGAAATACATTCGAAGATAAAATAAAAAGCGGGGCTATACCGCGAGAGTTTATCCCTTCAGTAAAACAGGGGATACTCGAGACAGCAAAGAGCGGCGTTTTAGGCGGATATCCTGTTACAGATACAAAAGTTACTTTGGTAGACGGTTCTTACCATGATGTAGATTCTTCAGAGATGGCTTTTAAAATGGCTGCTTCCATGGCATTTACCGACGGATTGCGTAAAGCTAAATCAATATTACTAGAGCCGATTATGGACGTAGAGATAGTAGTGCCTGAAGAATTTATGGGTGTAATTATCGGAGATCTTAATTCGCGCAGGGCAAAGATTGTAGCGCTTAATACACGCGCTAATGTGCGCGCGATAAGGGCTACTGTGCCATTGGCTGAAGTTTTTAATTACGCTACGGTTTCACGTTCATTAACACAAGGTCGTGCGTCTTATACAATGGAGCCCTCGTTTTATGCCGAGGTGCCTGCATATATATCAGAAAAAATAATGACAGGATATGCATCTAAAGGGACAAGAAAAGGTACATAACCAGGAGGTGAATTAATGGCTAAAGAGAAGTTTGTACGTTCAAAACCTCACGTCAATATCGGTACAATTGGTCATATTGATCATGGAAAAACAAGCTTAACCTCGGCCATTACGTTGGTGTTGTCTAAGCTGGGCAAGGCTACGTTTAAGGAATATGCCGATATTGCAAAAGGCGGCACAGTAAGAGATGAAACAAAAATTCTTACTATTTCTGTTGCGCACGTAGAATATGAATCAGATGCCCGCCACTACGCACATATCGACTGCCCAGGACATGCTGACTATATCAAAAATATGATTACCGGAGCAGCGCAGATGGATGGAGCAATTTTGGTAGTTTCAGCAGCTGACGGCCCAATGCCGCAGACCCGCGAACACATCCTTTTAGCGCGTCAGGTAAATGTGCCTTCGATGGTCGTATTTTTGAATAAGGTTGATCTAGTTCAGGATAAGGAACTAATTGACCTGGTTGAGATGGAAATACGCGAGCTTTTAACTAAGTATGAGTATCCCGGAGAGACTACTCCGATTATTAAGGGAAGCGCTTTAAAGGCATTACAGGCTGGAGGAGACCCTAATAATCCGGATTGTAAACCTATCCTTGATCTTGTAAAGGCATGTGATGATTTCATTACGCTTCCTCCAAGAGAAATGGATAAGCCGCTTTTAATGGCAGTTGAAGACGTTTTTACTATTGAAGGTAGAGGCACAGTTGCTACCGGAAGAATTGAGCGTGGTAAGGTTAAAGTCAACGAAGAAGTTGAACTTATCGGGCTTCGTCCGGAAGTAAAGAAAACCGTTGTTACCGGTATTGAAATGTTCCGCAAGCTTCTTGATGAGGGGCAAGCTGGT
Source organism: Omnitrophica bacterium GWA2_41_15 (assembly GCA_919902045.1). GTDB lineage: Bacteria > Omnitrophota > Gorgyraeia > Gygaellales > Profunditerraquicolaceae > CAKKSP01. Next base: position 13,834 of record CAKKSP010000020.1, read on the forward strand.
GATAACGTTGGGTTGTTATTGCGCGGTATCGATAAAAAAGATGTTGAGCGCGGAATGGTTATTGCTCAATCTAAATCTATTACTCCGCATACCAAATTCAAGGCACAGATCTACATCCTGAACAAGGAAGAAGGCGGCCGCCATACTCCGTTTTTTGCCGGGTATCGCCCGCAGTTTTATTTTCGTACCACAGATGTTACTGGTTCGGTAAAACTTCCTGAAGGTGTAGAAATGGTTATGCCGGGTGATAACGTGAATTTGGAAGTAGAATTAATTATACCTATTGCTATGGAAAAGGAATCGCGTTTTGCTATTCGTGAAGGCGGACATACCGTCGGAGCAGGCGTGGTTACCGAGATCTTAGCGTAAGGAAGAAGCGATATAATGCAAAAGATTCGAATTAAACTTAAAGCTTATGATCACCGCCTGCTTGATCAGGCGGTTGTAGAAATTGTTGAGAATGCAAAGCGTACCGGCGCCAAAATTTCGGGGCCGGTTCCGCTTCCGACAAAACGTGAGATTTATACAGTATTGCGTTCACCGGTAATTGATAAAAAGTCACGGGAACAATTTCATTTATGTACCCACAAACGCCTTATCGACATTATCGAGCCGACCGCTAAAACGATTGATTCGCTCCGAAAGCTTAATCTGCCTTCCGGAGTGGATGTGGAGATCAAATAATATGTCAGGCCTGATCGGTAAAAAAATAGGGATGACGCAGGTGTTTAATGCTGTGGGAAATCGCCTCGGAGTAACGGTAATCGAAGCCGGGCCTTGTCCGATATTAACAGTAAAAGATAAATCCATTCAACTTGCGTTTGAAAAGGTTAAAAAAGAATCAAAAATTAAGAAGCCGGTGCTAGGGCTTTTTAAAAAAGTGAATGTGCCTGCTTGTAAAGTTATCCGTGAATTTGACAAAGAGAAGGGAAAAGATTATCAAGTTGGCCAGGAGTTGAAAGTAGATCTTTTCACCGCCGGTGATTTTGTGGATGTTACCGGTACTAGTATCGGTAAAGGATTCCAGGGCGGTATGAAGCGTTGGCACTGGAAAGGCGGAAAAGAGACTCATGGTTCAACTTCGCATCGCCGGGTGGGGTCAATAGGATCTACAACTACCCCCGGAAGAGTTATCAGAGGGCATCACATGCCTGGGCATATGGGAGCAATTACCGTTACTATTGATAATCTTCGGGTAGAAAAGGTTGACCTTGAAAATAATCTTTTAGTAATTGAAGGTGCAGTCCCCGGGCATAAGAATGCATATGTGTTTGTAAGAAAATCAAAAAAGAAACTTGCTAAAGCCGCAGTTGCAGCGCTTAAACCAAAAGTCCTGCCAAAAGCCGCAGCTAAAAAATCAGTTAAGAAATAACTTTTATGGAAACCACTAATTTACCGATTTATAATCTGGATGGGAAAGAAGTCGATACAATAAAGCTTGATGCACATGTATTCGACGGTATTGTTAATAAAGATGCTATTCATCAGGCAATAATTGCGTATCGGGCTAATCAGCGTAAGGGGCTTGCGCAAACAAAGACCCGCGGCGAGGTATCAGGCGGAGGCAAGAAACCATGGAAGCAAAAAGGCACAGGACGCGCCCGTCATGGTTCAACACGTTCGCCACTTTGGAAACACGGAGGCGTAACTTTTGGCCCGCATCCGCGTGATTTTTCTTACAATCTCCCGGAAAAAATAAAAAGATTAGCGTTAAAATCAGCTCTTTGTTCTAAATTAAACGAATCAAATCTTATGGTTCTTGAAGATGCGGTAATTGCAAAAGCAAAGACTAAAAATGCAGTCAAGGCCTTCAGCAATTTAAAGATTGAACGTAAGAAAAAAGTGCTGCTTCTTGATCATGAATTTAATAAGAATAGCAGGCTGGCTTTTAGAAATATAAGTTTTCTGACGATTAATTTAGCAAAAGATACTTTTGCTTATGAAGTGCTTAATTGTAAAAAACTTTTGGTGACTAAAGAAGGCATCAAAGTATTAACGCAAAGGTTAAAATAATGAAATATTCACACGATATTTTAAAGACAATTTTGCGCAACGAAAAATCGGTTCGTCTTGAGCCACTTGGAACGTACTGTTTTTTAGTTGATAAGCTAGCTAATAAGATTGAAATTAAGAGGGCTGTAGAAGAAATTTATAAAGTAAAAGTCAAAGCCGTTAATACTGTGATTATGCCTGGCAAGATTAAACGTGTAAGGCATCAGGCCGGTAAAACCCCGGATTTTAAAAAAGCGCTGGTTACTTTAAAAAAAGGCCAGAAAATAGAGGTCGCATAAGAAGAAAATACTATGGGAATAAGAAAATTTAAACCTACAACTGCCTCGCGCAGATTTATCACGATGTCGGATTTTTCCGAAATTACCAAGGATTATCCGGAAAAATCGCTACTTGAGCCGCTTAGGAAATCCGGCGGTAGGAATAATTATGGCCGTCTTACTGTACGTCATGTTGGAGGCGGACACAAACGGATGTACAGAATAATCGATTTTAAGCGGGATATTTTTGATATCAGCGCAAAAGTTACGGCGATAGAATATGACCCAAATCGCAGTGCGCGTATCGCTTTGGTGGAGTATCCTGATAAGCTTAAGCGCTATATTCTTGCTCCGGTGGGGCTTAATGTTGGTGATGAAGTAATCGCATCTAATAATAAAGACGTAGAAATTAAAGTAGGGAATTGTTTTTTAGTGCGTCATATCCCTTCCGGTACCGTGATCCATAATATAGAGATTGCCAAAGGCAAAGGCGGCCAGATCGTGCGTTCTGCCGGAGCTGGCGCTCAGATTATGGCTAAGGAAGGAGATTTCGCGCATGTACGTTTACCGTCAGGCGAAATCAGATTAATACGTTTAGATTGCCATGCCAGTATCGGGCAGTTAGGTAACATAGAGCATGAAAATGAGGTTATTGGTAAAGCCGGGCGTACCCGCTGGATGGGGGTCAGGCCTACAGTCAGAGGTTCAGCAATGAACCCGGTTGACCATCCGCATGGTGGTGGTGAAGGTAAAGCAGGACAAGGTAATCCGCATCCGGTTACCCCTTGGGGGAAACCTACTAAAGGATATAGAACCCGTAATAGAGGTAAATATTCCAATATGTTTATCGTAAAGAGAAGGAAATAAGGTATGCCAAGATCATTAAAAAAAGGCCCGTACATCGATGAAAGGTTGCTTGAAAAAGTTGAGAAGATGCGTGTTGCAGGAAATCGCCAAGCAATTAAAACCTGGTCAAGAAGGTCCACTATTGCTCCGGAATTCGTTGGTTTGACTTTTGCAGTTCATGACGGCCATAAACACGTCCCGGTGTTTGTAACCGAAAATATGGTAGGCCATAAGCTGGGAGAATTTGCTCCTTCGCGGATCTTTAGAAAACACGGCGGTGTGAAAGCGAAAAAGGCCGCAGAAAAGACTTAATAAATAACCTTACGACCTACGCGGTCGTATTTTCGACCGCGTAGGTCGAGGAAGGTAAAATAAAAATGTTAGCAAAAGCTGAATGTAAATATTTAAGGATTACTCCGACAAAGGTAAGGTTGGTGCTTGATCTTATCCGCAACAAAGACGTTATAGAGGCAAGGAATATTTTAGTTGCGATTAATAAGCGTTCAAAAGAATTTTTATTAAAGATTTTGAACTCTGCGATAGCTAATGCCAAAGTAAAAGGGTTTCAGCCGGAACAGCTTTATGTTTCGCGTGCTATTTGTGATCAAGGGACGGCTTGGAAGAGATTTAAGGCAGGGCCTTTTGGGCGGGCATTACCTATTCGTAAACGCACCTCGCATATAAAGATCGAGTTAGATTTAAAAAATAATTAGTAGAAAGAAGGAAAAAATCAATGGGACAAAAAGTTCATCCGCTAGCTCTGAGATTAGGTTTCATTAAAAATTGGCACAGCCGTTGGTATGCAAAACCTAAGGATTTTGGACGTTTTATCGAAGAGGATTACAGGGTTCGCAGGTATATTAAGAAAAAATGTAAGCAAGCAGCGATTTCTTCGATTGTTATCGAGCGCCTTGCAGAGCGGGTCAAGGTAAGGATTTTTGCGGCTAGGCCGGGATTGATTATCGGGCGCCACGGGGCGGATATTGATCGTCTTCGTCAGGATTTAAACGGTATAGTAAAAAAAGAAGTTTCTATAGATATAGAAGAAGTAAAGAATCCTACCATTGATGGACAGCTTGTTTCTGAAAATATTGCTTTACAGATTGAAAAACGCGTTGCTTTTAGGCGGGCAGTTAAAAGAGCAATGGAACAGGCGATGTCAGCTGGAGCAAAGGGGATCAAGGTTTCTTGCGCGGGAAGATTAGGCGGGGCAGAAATTGCACGTAAAGAAAATTACCGCCAGGGAAAAGTTCCGCTTCAGACTTTACGCGCTGATATTGATTACGGATTCACAGAAAGCCTTACTACTTACGGTTTAATCGGGATAAAGGTTTGGATTTATAAGGGAGAAATTTTAGGCAGGCAATTACCCGGTGTTATGCCCACTGTTAAAACAAACACAAAGCAATAGTTCGAGGATACTTATATGGTAATGATGCCAAAGAGAGTTAAATATCGTAATCGTCAACTAGGGCAGCGGCGCGGGGTTGCAACAACCGGTACAACTATTGCTTTTGGTGAATTTGGCCTGAAGGCGCTTGAGAACGGTTGGATAAAAAATCATCAGATTGAAGCCGTGCGCGTTATTTTAGCGCGTCAGTTGCATAAAGGCGGCAAGATGTGGATACGTATATTTACAGATAAGCCCGTCACTAAAAAGCCGGCAGAAGTGCGTATGGGTAAAGGAAAAGGGGATTTAGCTCATTGGGTGGTAGTAATAAAACGCGGAAAAATACTTTTTGAATTAGGTGGTGTGCCTGAAGAATTTGCCAGACAGTGTTTTCGTTCGGCATGCTATAAGCTTCCGATGCGGACTAAATTCGTTACACGCGTTCAACATATATAAAATAATATGAAAATAAAAGAGCTAAGAAATTTAAGTAATGAAGAGTTGATTCAGAAAGAAGCGGGTTTAAAAGAAGAGTTGCATAAATTAAATGGCCAGCGTTATGGCGCAAGGGTTGAAAAGCCGCATTTGTTTAAAATTTGTAAACGTGATATTGCGCGCATAAAAACAATCCTCAAAGAAGCAAAGATAAAGGATAAGAAATAATGGAAAGACGTAAGGAGTTTACCGGTACGGTTATCAGCAATAAGATGCAAAAAACTATAATTGTGCGTATTGTGCGCATGGCAAAGCATCCTAAGTATGGCAAGGTAATGAAGCATTATAATAAATTTAAGGTCCACGATGAAAAGGCGGTTGCACAGACAGGGGATATCGTAACCATTGAAGAAACAAGGCCGATATCTAAAGATAAGCACTTCAGGTTAGTTAAGGTGGTTAAAAAAGCCATACTTACTAGCCCTAACCCGGATGAGGTAAAATGATTCGATTACGTTCTATTTTGGATGTTGCCGATAATACAGGAGCAAAGCGCGCTTCTTTTATTGGAGTTTTAGGGAAGAAAAACTGTAGTTTTGCTGAAATTGGCGATGTAATTAACGTAAACATTAAAGAATCATCTGCTGATGCTACGGTTAAAAAAGGCGAAGTGGCAAAAGCAGTGGTAGTGCGCACAAGGAATGCTATTCGTCGCAAGGATGGCTCAGTGCTGCGTTTTGACCGCAATGCCGTTGTTTTTATTGATGCCCAGTCTAATCCGAGAGGCACACGTGTTTTTGGGCCTGTTGCAAGAGAGTTGCGCGATAAAAATTTTACGAAAATAATTTCATTAGCACCGGAAGTAATTTAAGGGATAAATTATGGAAAAAATCAGAAAAGGCGATATCGTTATAATAAATAAAGGTAAAGACCGCGGGAAAAAAGGTAAAGTAGTGATGATTTTCACCGCAAAAAAAGCTGCTCTTGTCGAGGGTTTGAATTTATTTAAAAAACATAAACGCCGTACACAGCAGGATCCGCAAGGTGGTTTTGTTTCGGTTGAGATGCCGGTCCGCCTGTGTAATCTTGCGGTAGTATGCAAGCGTTGTAACCGCGGAGTAAAAGTCGGTTTTAAGGCTGAATCCACAAAAAGCAAAGTGCGTGTTTGCCGCGTTTGCAAAGAGGTATTATAAAATCATGAAAAATAATGTAATTGTGCCCAGGCTTCTTGAACGTTATCGTCAGGAGATTGCTCCTAAGATGATGGAAAAATTTGCTTTAAAAAGCAAAATGGCTGCACCTAAGATTGATAAAATTGTAATAAATATGGGAGTTGGCGAAGCCCTTCAGGATATTAAGATTTTAGAGAAAGTAATGGATGAACTTGCTATGATTACCGGACAGCGTCCGATAATGCGACGGGCAAAAAAAGCTATTTCAAACTTTAAAATCAGAAAAGGCCTTCCCATTGCTTGTAAGGTAACTTTACGGCGCCAAAAGATGTATGAATTTATGGATAGGTTGATCAATATAGCTATGCCGCGTATTCGCGATTTCCGTGGTGTTCCGGATAATTCTTTTGATGCGGCAGGAAATTATACATTAGGTTTACATGATCAGACTATTTTTCCGGAAATTGAATTTGACCGGATAACACATGTTCAGGGGATGGATATAACGTTTGTGATTAAGAACGCCAAAAATACAGAACAGGCAAAAGAACTGCTTGTAATGTTTGGCATGCCGTTTCGTAAAGATAAGGATTAGGAGAATAAACATACATGGCAAAAAATTCGCAATTAGCACGCTGGAAAAGGCCGGCAAAATTTTCTACTCAAAAATATAACCGTTGCCATATTTGCGGGCGCGCAAACGGATATCTGCGCAGGTTTCAGTTATGCCGCTTATGTTTCCGTGAATTAGCCTGGCAAGGCATGATTCCGGGCGTAAAGAAGGCTAGTTGGTAATAAGTAGACACCTTTCAACCTACGCGGTTGAAAGGCAAACAAACGAATGTAAACCGCGTAGGTTGAATAAAGAGAGGTAATATAATGTCCAGAACAGATTTAATTGCCGATGCATTTACCATGGTGCGTAACGCAGTAATGGCAAAAAAACCAAATTTAGATATTCCTGCATCTAAGACCGTGAAATCGGTATTAGAAATTTTTAAACGCGAAGGCTATATTGATAATTTTAAAGCGCTTGAGGATTCAAGCCGCGGAGAAATTCGTGTTTACCTGAAATATTATTCTTCGGGTAAGTCCGCAATTAGAGAAATCATTCGTGTTTCAAAGCCCGGCCTGCGGAAGTACGTCGGAAAAGAAAAAATTCCACATGTTTTACGCGGCAAGGGGGTTGCGATAGTTACTACCTCTAAAGGTATAATTACGGGGGAAGAGGCGCGCAGCCTTGGAGTGGGCGGAGAAGTAATCGGGTATATTTGGTAACAAGTAAACGAGGGAAAAATCCCTTGCCTAAGCGCTCCTAAATTTTGTCGCCAGGTTTGCCGGCTCCAAAATTTAAGTCGCAGGCTGCGGGATAATTTTCTGACAAGTAAAAAAAGGGAAAATTAAATGTCCAGAATCGGTAAGAAAGCAATCGCAGTTCCAAAAGATGTAAAAGTAGATATCAAGGAAAGGCTCGTAAGCGTAGAAGGATCCAAAGGTAAAGCTAGCCGTACGCTTCCTGATCGTTTAAAGATTGAGCATAAAGATAGCCAGCTTTTTATTACCAGTATCTCTAATACCAAGCTTGATAAGACTCTTCATGGCTTATATCGGGCGTTAATACTTAATATGGTAATAGGAGTTTCTGAAGGCTATACTAGAGAACTTGAAGTCATCGGTGTTGGTTATAAAGTTCAGGCTCAAGGTAATATGCTTAATATGCAGCTTGGATTTTCGCACCCTGTAAATTTTCCGATTCCTGATGGGGTTAAGTTAGAAACGCCAAAAGCAACGCTGATTGTGTTGCGTAGCATTGATAAAGAATTGATCGGTAAAGTTGCGCGAGATATCCGCCAGATTTGCCCTCCTGAACCATATAAAGGCAAAGGAATACGTTTTAGCGGTGAATATATCAAGAAAAAAGTTGGTAAGGCACAAGCCGGAGCTAAATAAATGAATAAGAAAGAAGCTTTAAGAAAGAAAAGGCATCAAAGGATAAAGTTAAAAATAAGCGGATCTGCGCAGAGGCCGCGAGTTGTAATTTTTCGCAGCGTGAATCATCTGGTTGCACAGTTCGTAGATGATATAAGCCAAAAAACTTTATTTTCGGTTTCTACCAATGATAAAGATGTGCGCCAAAAAATTCCTACCGGAGGAAATATTAAATCCGCCCAGCTTTTAGGAGAAATTTGCGGGCAAAAGGCTAAGGAAAAAGGCGTAACACAGGTAGTCTTTGATCGCGCCGGTCATATTTATCACGGCCGCATTAAAGCATTTGCTGAAAGTTTAAGAAAGGCAGGTTTACAGTTCTAATATGCGCGAAATGAGCATTGATCATCAACCGACATTAATCGAAAAAGTTATTACTATTAATCGTATTACTAAAGTAACTAAAGGTGGTAAAAAAATGTCTTTTAGCGCTTTAGTAGTAGTAGGCGACACAAAAGGTAACGTAGGTTTTGCCCTTGATAAGGCAAATGATGTAGCATCTGCTATTCGTAAAGCCCTTACGCATGCAAAAAAACATCTTTTAAAAATAGAGATGGAAGGTTCTACTATTCCGCATGAAGTCGTGGGTGATTACGGGGCAGCAAAAGTTATTTTAAAACCTGCTTCTGAAGGAACCGGAGTTATCGCGTCAGGGCCTGTTCGTGCGATATGCGAGTCTGCCGGAATCAAGGACATTCTTACTAAGTCCATTAGGTCTAATAATCCTATTAATGTTATTAAAGCGACAATTGAAGGCCTAAAAAAATTAAAAGGTGCAAGTAATGAAAAACCAACAACAAATGAGTAAGCCCGAGAGAGAAAAAACTAAAGTAACAGTAACCCTGTCTACATTAAAATGCCCGATTGGCGGGAATAAACGTAAGAAGATCCTCGGACGCGGTTCTAGTTCCGGGCATGGTAAGACTTCTACCCGCGGTAGTAAGGGGCAGACTTCCCGTGCTGGAAGAGATATGTATCCTGGGTTTGAAGGCGGACAGACTCCGCTTATCAGGCGTATTCCAAAACGCGGTTTTGTTAATGAATTCGGCCGCGATTATCAATTGGTGAATATTCGTGATATTAACCGGCTTAAAGAGCCGTCAATTAGTTTAGATTTACTTGAAGAAAAAGGGATTATTAAAAATAAGAATAAACTGGTAAAGATTCTCGGTATCGGAGAGATTAAACACCCGGTTACTATTTTTGCGCATGCTGCTGCAAAAAGCGCCATTGAAAAAATAGCCCAGGCCGGAGGAAAGGTAGAGATTATCAATGCTTGAAGCATTGGTGAACTCGTTTCGCATACAGGATTTAAAAAAGCGATTATTGATTACGGGTGCGTTATTAGCAGTTTACCGTATCGGTTGTTTTCTGCTGGTTCCCGGGATTAACGGCTCGGAGCTTGCATCTTTTTTTGCAAGCCTGGCTAAAACTCAAGGCGGGGCGCTCTTTGGTATAATTAACATGTTTTCAGGCGGTGCCATGGAACGTTTGACTATTTTTGCGCTTGGAATTATGCCTTACATTTCCTCATCGATTATTTTGCAGTTATTGACTGCGGTAATTCCTGCGCTTGAAAAGCTTGCAAAAGAAGGAAAATCAGGATATCAGAAGATAAATCAATATACTCGTTATGGTACGCTTGTACTTTCAGTAATTCAGTCATTTTTTATTGCTCTTTGGCTTGAGAATCCGCAGCATTTTAGCGGGCATGAGATTGTTTCGCATCCGGGTTTGGCATTTCGTATTCTGACCGTACTTACGCTTACTACCGGCACGATTTTTATTATGTGGCTGGGTGAGCAGATACAGGAGCGTGGTATAGGTAACGGCATATCACTTGTAATTACCGCAGGTATAATTTCGCGTATCCCTACAGCTTTGCAGCAGCTTTGGCTTTTGCATAACCAATTAAACCTTTTTACGCTACTTATTATGGCAGCGTTTTTAGTAAGCGTAGTTTTTGGGGTTATTATGGTAACACAGGCGCAGCGTAAAATTCCTGTACAATATGCGCGCAGGATAGTAGGAAGAAAAATTTACGGAGGCCAGAGTACATACATACCGATTAAAGTGGACAATGCCGGGGTAATTTCGATTATTTTTGCGCAGTCAATTTTACTTTTTCCAGCTACGATAGCGTCATTTTTTCCTAATACTGCGCTTAATACATTCGCGCAGAATATTGCGCGCGGGCATTTGTTATATACGCTGATTTATGCGACGCTGATTGTTTTCTTTTGTTATTTTTATACTGCGATTGTTTTTAATCCTCAAGATCTGGCAAGCAATATGAAAAAATATGGCGGATTCATTCCGGGTATAAGGCCGGGAGTTTCTACTTCTGAATATCTTGATTATGTAACTACTCGCGTTACTTTAGCCGGAGCGATTTTTATTGCTATAATTGCGATTGTGCCGGATTTTATTATGGCATCTATGAAAATTCCGTATTTAGTGGCTTCATTTTTCGGCGGCACAGGAATTTTGATTGTTGTCGGTGTGATGCTTGATACGATTAAGCAGGTTGAATCGCATTTATTGATGCATCATTACGAAGGTTTTTTAAAGACCGGCCGGATTAAGGGGAGAAGGTAATGCGCATAATATTTCTCGGCCCTCCAGGAGCTGGTAAAGGCACGCAGTCAAAACAGCTTGCCAAGAAAATTAATTTAGCGCATATTTCAACCGGAGATCTCCTGCGCCAGAATGTAGCAGATGCTACTGCTTTAGGCGCACAGGCAAAAGAATATATGACAAAGGGTGCACTTGTCCCTGATAGTTTGGTTACAGAGATGTTGAGTAAGCGTTTGACTCAACAGGATACAAAAGATGGATTTATTTTAGATGGCTATCCGCGTACCATTGCTCAAGCAGAATCATTGGATAAATTGTTAGGGAGACTTAATACTCCGATAGATTTGGTAATAAATTTAGATACTAGCGATGCGGTGATTATTCAACGGCTTTCCGGCAGGCTTGTTTGCAAGAAGTGTGGCTTTAACTTTCATATTACTAATATGCCACCTAAAAAATCCATGATTTGCGATCATTGCCAGGGAGAGCTTTATCAGCGTGCTGATGATAAGGAAGATACGATCCGTAAACGCATGGTTGTTTATAACCAGGAGACCGCTCCGTTACTCGATTATTATAAAAAGCAGGAAAAATTAAGCCGTGTTTTATCTGACGGAGATGCTGCCAAGGTGCTTGACGAAATTATGCGGCTAGTCCAGCATCACGATGATACCGTTAAAGCTTGAAGAAGATATAAAGTTCATTGAAAAATCAGCGTTAATTTTGACGCGTGTACTTAGCGTTGTAAGAAATAAAGCAGTAGCTGGTATATCGATGCTTGAGCTTGACAGTATAGCCGAGCAGATGATAATAAAAGAAGCTGCATTACCGGCATTTAAAGGTTATCGAGGGTATCCTGCGACAATCTGCGCTTCTTTAAATGAAGAAATAGTGCATGGTATCCCGGATGAGCGAGTAGCAAAAGACGGTGATATCTTAAGTATAGATATAGGCGTAAATTATTCAGGGTATTTTGCCGATGCAGCAATTACGGTAGCGATTGGTAAAATAACCCCTAAAGCAAAAAAGCTCATTGATATTACTAAACAGGCATTGGCAAAAGGCGTACAAAAAGCAAGCCCAGGCAATCACCTGGGTGATATATCCTATACTATTCAAAACTTTGTTGAGCAGCATGGTTTTTCAGTAGTAAGAGAATTCGTAGGCCACGGTATAGGAAAAAATTTGCACGAAGAGCCCGAGATACCTAATTTTGGGCGCTCAGGCACAGGCCCGGTTTTAAAAGCCGGAATGGTGTTAGCGATTGAGCCGATGGTAAATGTCGGAATTTGGCAGTCAAAGTTGAAAGCTAATGGATGGACCGCAGTTACTGCCGATGGTGAATTATCCGCTCATTTTGAACACACAGTTTTAATTACAGAAAAGGGCCCAAGGATTTTGACAAATGGCTAAAGAAGAACTTATTGAAACAGAAGGAAAAGTTGTGGAAACATTGCCAAATGCGATGTTTCGCGTTGAGCTTGAAAATGGCCACATCGTTTTAGCGCATGTGTCGGGGAAGATGCGGATGCATTTTATTAGGATTCTCCCCGGTGATAAAGTAAAACTCGAACTTTCTCCGTATGATCTTACTCGGGGGAGAATAACATTTAGGGTGAAATAAAATGAAAGTAAAAGCGTCAGTAAAAAGGATTTGCGATAAGTGTAAAATTATTCGTCGCCGCAACGTAGTGCGGGTCATCTGTAGCAATGCAAAACATAAGCAGCGTCAGGGATAAGAATTTTTAAGTAATCATAATAGCGAGAGGATAATATGCCCAGAATTTTAGGTGTGGATATTCCGAAAGAAAAACGTATGGATATTGCCCTTACTTATCTTTACGGGATAGGAAGATTTAATTCTTATATAATATTAAAAGAAGCCGGTGTTGATCCTAGTAAACGCGCTAAGGATTTAACCGATACTGAAGTTATGCATATTACTAATACCATTCAGAAGAGCGGTTATAAAGTAGAAGGTGATTTGCGCCGTGATATTTCACAGAATATTAAACGGCTTATTGAAATCGGAAGTTGGCGCGGTTTAAGGCATAAGAAAGGCCTGCCAGTAAGAGGCCAGCGTACCCGTACTAATTCCCGCACGCGCAAAGGGCCGCGTAGGGGCGGTATGGTGGTATCTAAGAAAGTTGATGACGGTAAAAAACCGGCAGGAGGTAAGTAATGGCAACAAAAGATAAAGCAAAGAAGAAAAAAATAGCTAAAGGTGTTACTTCTGGGATTGCGCATATTCAGGCAACCTTTAATAATACCATAATTACTATTACTGATAAGCAAGGTAATGTCCTGGCTTGGTCTGCTCCGGGGATAGTCGGTTACGGTGGATCAAAAAAGTCCACTCCCTTCGCAGCACAGATTGCTGCTAGTGATGCGGCAAAAAAGGCTAAAGAAGTGGGATTAAAGGATGTAGAAGTACTTGTTAAAGGCCCCGGATTCGGCAGAGAATCTGCAATCCGCGCCTTACAGGCTTCAGGGCTTACCGTAGTTTCCATAAAGGACGTTACGCCAGTTCCGCATAATGGCTGTCGTCCGAAAAAGAAAAGGAGAGTGTAATTTAGATGGCTCGTTATACTGAAGCCCGTTGCCGATTATGTCGGCGTGAGGGAGAAAAATTATTTCTTAAAGGACCACGTTGCAACACTCCAAAATGTGGGTTAGCTAAAAGGGCTTTTGCTCCCGGACAACACGGAAGCAATAATAAACAAAAACTTTCAAACTACGGGTTACAGTTGCGGCAGAAGCAGAAAGTGAAAAGAATCTACGGAGTGCTTGAACAGCAGTTCCGTAATTATTTTGAGATTGCTTCTGTGTCAAAGGGTGTAACCGGTAAAATTTTGCTTCAGCTTCTTGAGCGCCGTCTTGATAATGTGATTTACCGCCTTGGCATTGGGGTATCACGTTCACAGGCGCGCCAGATAGTCAGGCATAATTTTATTTATGTAAATAACCATCGGGTGAACATTCCGTCGTACTTGATCGAAAAAGGCGACACAATCGATATTAAAGCAAAGGAAAAGGCGCAGGGAAAGCTTAAAGATAACTTAGAGCTTTCTAAAAAAGACCGCAGTTTGCCTGTATGGCTTGAGTTTGATGCTTTAAATTGGCAGGCAAAGGTGGTTAGGCTTCCGGAAAAGGAAGATATCGGCGCCACCATTCAGGAACAGTTAATCGTCGAACTTTACTCCAAATAATAGCAAGGTAAGGGGGGAATTAAATGGGTATAAAATGGAAAGATTTTCAACTGCCTAATCGGCTTGAGTGTGATGAGGCCAGCTACACCAATACATACGGGAAATTCTATGCCGCACCTTTTGAGAAAGGTTATGGCGTAACATTAGGAAATTCTCTGCGCAGGGTACTGCTTTCTTCTATCGAGGGAAGCGCTGTAACTGCGGTAAAGTTTGACGGAGTCCAGCATGAGTTCAGCACTATCCCGGGCGTTCTTGAGGATACTCCGGAAATAATCTTAAACATTAAGAGCCTTATTCTTAATTCTCACTCTAAGATTCCTAAAACTATCGTCATCAAAAAAGATACTAAAGGGAATGTTTTGGCTTCTGATATTAAGGTGGATGAAACGATAGAGGTGATTAATCCTGATCTGCATATCGCCACTCTTACTAAAGATGCGAAGTTTCACGTAGAGATGGAAGTTGCCCGCGGCAGGGGTTATGTGCCGGCAGAGGCAAATAAAAAAGAAGATCATGCTGTAGGAACAATTTCGATTGATTCTATTTTTACTCCGATAAAAAAGGTAAATTTTTCAGTTGAGAATACCCGCGTCGGGCAGCGCACTGATTATGACCGCCTGATTTTAGAAATTTTTACAAACGGGTCAATTTCACCAAAAGATGCCCTGTTGTATGCTTCTAATATTTTGCAGAGGCATTTTGACATCTTTGTGAATTTCGGACAGCTTCCTGAAGAAGCTCAGGAAGAAGAGCTTGAGATGACAAAGGAAGAATCAGCGCTTTATGAAAAATTACGCCTTCCTATTTCGGAGCTTGAACTTTCTGTGCGTAGCTCAAATTGCCTTCGCGAAGCAAATATAAAAAGCATCGCAGAGCTGGTTAAGCACGGTGAAGAAGAGATGCTTGGGCTTAAAAATTTTGGGAAGAAATCTTTAACGGAAATAAAAGAGTTGATCGTAGGGATGGGGTTGACTCTTGGAATGCAGATAGATCCTAAAAAACTAAAGAAGGCTTAAATATATGAGACATGCAAAGAGAAGGCATCAACTGAACCGTTTTACCAGCTGGAATAAAGCAACTTTAAAAAGTTTAGCCAGGAACCTGCTTTTACATGAGAGCATTAAAACTACTAAGGCTCGCGCTTTGGCAGTGCGCCCTTTATTTGAAAAACTGATTACTCTTGGTAAAGAAAATACGCTTACTGCGCGCAGAAGGGCATTTACTGTCCTTGGCGATCATGCGCTTGTAAAATTATTATTTGATGATATTGCCAAACGTTTTATCGGCCGCACCGGCGGATATATACGTATTCTGTCTTTAGGAAAAAGGCGCGGAGATGACGCAGAAATTGTTATATTTGAGTTGACCGAAATCAAAGCGAAGAAAAAAGCTAAGGCGCATAAAGAGGCAAAAGGCGTTCAGGCAGAAACTCAGGAAATACAAGAAGCAGAAATAAAAGAAGAAACTCCTCATGTGCATCATGAAGAGAGGCAAAAGCATCATGAGCCAAAGAAACCCTCAAAGAAATTCTTAGGTGGTTTACGTAGTATTTTTAAAAAAGAGCGAGATTCATTATAATCGCATAGCACCGGAGAAAAAGCGGTTATGCGTATAGATATAAGGCTTGCGGAACGCGTAAAAAAGGTTAATCCTTCTTCTACTTTAGTTATTACGAAAAAAGCTAAAAAGCTAAAAGCTGAAGGGAAGGATATCGTTAATTTTGCTGCTGGCGAGCCGGACTTTGATACTCCTGATTTTATCAAAGACGCGGCAATCCTTGCAATAAAAACAGGTTTTACCAAATACACTCCCACCACAGGCACAGATGAGCTGAAGCAGCTTATCTGTGCTAAATTTAAAAGAGATAATAATCTAGAATATTCTCCAAGCCAGGTAGTGGTTTCAAACGGAGCAAAACACAGCATCTATAATATTTTTATGGTGTTAGTGGATAGGTTCGATGAAGTGCTCATACCAACGCCTTTTTGGGTAAGTTATCCGGAGATGGCGCATCTTTGTGAAGCAAATCCGCGTTTTATCAAAACCTCTCCTAAAAATAATTTTAAGTTGACTTCTGAGGACCTGGAGAAAAATATTACTCCAAAGTCAAAGATTTTGGTGCTTAATTCTCCTTCTAATCCCAGCGGATGCGTTTATAGTATAAATGAACTTCAGGAGATTGCGCGTATCTGCGTGAAAAATAAAATTTTTGTTATTTCAGATGAAATCTATGAGAAAATTATTTACGATAATCTTGCGCAAATTTCTATAGGTTCATTAAATAAGGATATTTACGATCTTACTATTACTGTAAACGGTTTATCTAAAAGTTATTCTATGACCGGATGGCGTATTGGTTATCTTGCCGGGCCACAGGATATCGTCGATTCTATTTCAAATCTTCAGGATCATTCCACATCTTGTCCGGTATCTATTTCTCAGAAAGCTGCCTTGGCTGCTTTAGGTATGCAGGATGAATTTTTAAGCGTGATGAGGCAGGAATTCCAGAAGCGCCGCGATTTGATAGTATCCCGATTAGCAAAAATGAAAAAAATTGGATACGTAATACCTCAAGGTGCATTTTATATTTTCTGCGATATCTCAAAGACTAAACTTGATTCCATGACTTTTGCTAACCGGCTTCTTGATGAAGCAGAAATCGCAGCTATTCCGGGAAACAGTTTTGGCCGCGATGACTATGTGCGTTTTAGTTTTGCCACTTCCACAGAGCAGATAGAAAAAGGTATGGATCGACTTGAAAAATGGTTAGAAAAAATTTAACTCCCTCCACAATCGCTGAAAAAATATTAAGTAATCATGCCGGTCAACAATTAAAAGCTGGTGATTTTGCAGTTTGCAAAGTCGATTTTGCTTTTGGCCAGGACGGTACTTCCTCAATTATCATTGATCGCGTTAAAGAGCTTGGATTAAATCAGTTCAAAACTAAATTTTGCATGGTAATCGACCACAGCGCTCCTTCGCCAAGTGAAGGGGTTTCGCGCGTACATAAGAAAATGCGGGATTTCGCTCAAAGCTGGAGAACAAAAATTTTTGATATTGGCTGTGGAGTATGCCATCAGGTAATTCCTGAGTCAGGTAATATTTTGCCCGGAGATTTAGTCTTGGGCGCAGATTCACATACTTGTACTTACGGAGCTTTGGGTATATTTTCTACAGGCGTAGGTTCAACTGATCTTGCGATTGCCCTGGCTACCGGAAAGAATTGGTTTAAGGTGCCCGCTACTTATAAAATCATAGTGAAGGGGAAACTCCCGAAAGGAGTATTTGCAAAAGATATTATCCTTCATATTATCACCGATCTTAAGGCAGATGGTGTTACTTATAAAGCAGTTGAATTTGCCGGGCCTGTTATCGATAACTTAGGCATAGATGGCAGGATGACTATTTCAAATATGGTAGTAGAAATGGGTGCAAAAGTAGGTATTATGCCGGTTGATAAAAAGACAATCGATTGGTTTAAGAAGTACTCGCCAGGGAAAAAAATTAAACCCATTAATGCTGATACAGGCGCTAATTATGAAAAAGTTCTGGAGTATGATATTACCCATCTTAAGCCGCAGGTTTCAAGGCCGCATAGCGTAGATAGCGCAGTTCCTGTAGCAGAGCTTAAAGATGTATTTATCCAGGAGGCATTTTTAGGGACTTGCACTAATGGCAGGATTACTGATTTAGCCGTGGCTTGCAAAATTATTAAAGGAAAACAGGTCCATCCTAATGTGAAATTTATCGTTGCAGCAGCGTCGCGTTCGATTTATCTTGAAGCACTTAAAGAAGGATACGTTGATATTTTTATCAAAGCCGGTGCGGTAGTTGTGGTGCCGGGGTGCGGGCCTTGTGTTGGTACTCATAACGGAGTGCCGGCTGACGGAGAATCAGTAATATCTACTGCCAACCGTAATTTTAAAGGACGTATGGGGAATCCCAATTCCTTTATTTATCTTGGTTCACCTGCAACTGTGGCAGCTTCTGCATTAAAAGGTAAAATTACTGATCCACGTACCTACCTTTAAAAATAGGGAGGAAGCGCATGGAAATAAAAGATTTGTTAGTGATGTGTATCGAGAAGCAAGCCTCTGACCTGCATTTAACGGAAAGAGAGCCTCCGATTTTGCGTATTGACGGAAAATTACAACGCCTCAACTATCCTCCGTTATCCCGAGATGACCTAAAAAAAACAATTTATAGTATTTTGACAAATTTTCAAAAAGAAATGTTTGAGCGTGACCTGGAGCTTGATTTTTCACTTGCCCTTCAGGGGCTTGATCGATTTCGGGTTAATGTCCACATGCAGAAGGGTGTAGTAGAAGCAGCGTTTAGGCGTGTGCCTTTAGAGATTCCGAGTATTGATCAGCTTGGCCTTCCCCAGGTAGCATATGACCTGGCACGTAAATCAAACGGTTTAGTTTTAGTTACCGGGCCAACGGGTGTTGGTAAGACCACTACACTTGCGGCTATGATTGAGCTGATTAACAATGAAAGGGAAAACCTGATCCTTTGTATTGAAGATCCGATTGAATTTGTGCATTACAATAAAAAATCAGTAATAAAACAAAGAGAAGTTTATTCAGACACCCATTCTTTTGCAGAATCTTTACGCCATGCGCTTAGGCAGGATCCTAATGTTATAGTAGTAGGTGAGATGCGCGATTTGGAGACTATATCTACTACACTTACTGCCGCTGAAACCGGCCATTTAGTTTTAGCGACACTCCACACTCCTGATGCTCCTCAAACTATAGAGCGTATTATTGACGTATTTCCTTCGCATCAGCAGCAGCAGGTTAAATTGCAGTTAGCAGACTGTTTGCAGGGTGTAATTTCACAGCTCTTACTTCCGCATGCTTCAGGAAAAGGAAGAGTGCTTGTTACAGAAGTAATGGTGGCTACTGCTGGTATTCGTAATTTAATCAGAGAGCAGGAGATTGAACAGATTCCTACGCTTATGCAGACCGGAAGTCAATATGGGATGAAGACCATGGATAAGCATTTAAAAGAACTTTTTCAGCGCGGGATTATTACTTTAGATGCAGCAATGACCAAAGTTAAGAATATAGAGGAATTTAAACACCTATAAAACCGACCTACGCGGTCAAAAATTTCGACCGCGTAGGTCGAAAATGTAAAATTTATGAAAATAAACGGTGAAGCGATAAAACTTGGGAATGATATAAACACGGATTTTATTATTTCCGGAAGGTACAAATTTGCCATTACCGACATGAAAGAGTTGGCTAAGCATATCATGGAGGATATTGACCCGGAATTCCCAAAAAAAGTTATATCGGGGAAATCTATTATTGTGGCTGGACGGAATTTTGGCATGGGTTCATCGCGCGAGCAAGCTCCACTTGTTATTAAAGAATGCGGAATTTTAGCAGTAGTAGCATCTTCATTTGCGCGCATATTCTATCGCAATGGATTTAATATCGGCCTGCCGTTAATTGAGATCGATACATCTTTAATTGATGAAAAAGACAATCTCGAGATTGATCTGGATAATGGTATAGTGCGTAATCTTACAAAAAATACTGAAGTAAAGATTAAACCGCTTCCTGAATTTATACAGGAGCTTGTAAAAGAAGGCGGGATTGT
>CAKKSP010000020.1:33431-42047 GCA_919902045.1 Omnitrophica bacterium GWA2_41_15
GGAATAGGGCCGGAAGTTGCGCTGGCAGCAAGACGTTGTGTTGATGCAACAGGAGTATCTATTGAATGGGAAGAGGTTATAGCTGGAGCAGCAGCATTAAAACAATTTGGCGATCTCCTGCCTAAGCAGGTGCTTGATTCGGTACGCCGCAATAAAGTCGCGCTAAAAGGCCCGATTGTCACACCGATTGGCGGAGGTTTTCGTTCGGTAAATGTAGCTATACGGCAAGAGCTTGATCTTTATGCCTGCGTGCGTCCGGCTAAGATTTACCCTGGAGTGAGGAGTTCTTTTAAAAATATAGATTTGGTAATAGTAAGGGAAAATACCGAGGATCTATATGCCGGGATAGAATTTGAAGCCGGAAGCCTTTCGGCAAAGAATGTAATTGCCGAAATCCAAAAGAATAATCCTAAAAAAATCCGTCCTGATTCAGCAATTTCCATTAAACCGATATCTAGTTTTGCCAGCGAGCGCATAGTAGAATTTGCTTTTGAGTATGCTTTAAAAAACGGCCGTAAGAAAGTTACTGCTGTGCATAAAGCGAACATCATGAAATATACCGACGGACTTTTTCTTAAAACTGCCCGTGAGGTTGCAGCCAGATACTCCGAACGTATTGCTTTTGAAGATACTATTGTTGATAATATGTCAATGCAGCTTGTGCAACGGCCGCAAAATTACGATGTATTAGTGCTTCCGAATCTCTACGGAGATATTATTTCTGATCTTTGTGCGGGGCTTGTCGGAGGGCTTGGGGTTGCTCCCGGGGCAAATATTGGCGACGGATTAGCGGTTTTTGAGGCAGTGCATGGTTCAGCACCGAAATATGCCGGATTAAATAAAGTTAATCCTACAGCGATGATTTTATCAGGAGTTTTAATGTTGCGTTATTTAGGTGAGGAATCTGCGGCTATCAGGCTTGAAGAAGCAGTAAAAGTTGTGTTAGCTGAAGGCAAATCCGTAACCTACGATCTTAAGGCTGACCGTAATGATCCTAGCGCTGTTGGAACGTCACAGATGGCAGATGCGATTATTAAGAAATTAAAAGATAAATGAAAATCAGTATTATTGGTGCCGGAAACGTAGGAAGTTTAGCTGCAATGCGCATTGCCCAGGATAGGCTTGGGCAAGTTGTGCTTGTTGATATTGTTAAGGGGTTAGCGCAAGGCAAATCCCTTGATATGGATGATGCCCGGTTGTTTTTTAGCGCAGATTATTCCATAGAAGGAACTGATGATATTGCTAAAATTAAAGATTCTGACATTGTAGTGATGACAGCAGGGCTTGCCCGTAAGCCTGGGATGACCCGCGAAGACCTGCTAGCTAAAAACGCCCAAATAGTAAAAGATACTTGCCTTAAAATTAAAGAGCTTGCTCCGGAGGCCATACTTATTATAGTGACTAATCCTCTTGATATTATGGCCTATCTTGCTTTTAAAATAACCGGGTTTAAAAGAAATAAAGTTGTCGGGATGGGGTTATCTCTTGATGCCGCACGTTTTGCTAATTTAATCGCTAAAGATTTATCAGTTTCTTTATCGGAGATCGAACCGCTAGTAATCGGTAGCCATGGGGAAGGAATGTTGCCGCTTCCCAGGCTTACCACGGTTAAAGGTAAATCTTTGCTTAGTGTGGTTGGAAAAGAAAAAGCTGACGAATTTGTAAAGCGGACAATCGGGCGCGGAGCAGAAATTGTCAGTCATTTAGGAAACGGAAGCGCATATTTCGCACCTTCTGCGGCTATCGCAGATTTAGTAAAAGCGATTGTATCAAAAGATAATCAGCTAAGGTGTGCATGTGTTTATCTTGAAGGAGAGTATGGTTTAAAAGATATCTTTTTAGGGGTACCCTGTCGATTAGGAAAAAATGGAATAGAAGAAATTATTCAGCTTGAGCTAAGCGATAGCGAAAAGCAATTATTTTCTATCGCTGCTAACAGCCTAAAGGCGCAATATAAGTATGTCCAAATATGATCTTGCGATAATCGGAACTGGTTGGGCAGGTTATAGCGCTGCGCTTGAGGCGCAAAAGAATAATTTAAAAATAGTTCTTATTGAACAGGCACAAATTGGCGGTACTTGTTTAAATCGTGGTTGTATCTCCACCAAGGCGCTTCTTAAAAGCGCAAAAATTTTATCCCTTGCAAGAAAATCTTCCAAATTCGGTGTTTTAATCAATAGTTTAAGTTTTGATTTTATAAAAATGCAAGAGCGTAAAGGCGTTTTAGTGGCCCAGCTTGCTTCCGGGATGCAGGCGGCTTTAAAAAATATTGATTTTGTAAACGGGCCTGCGCGCTTTATTTCTCCTGAATGCCTTGAAGTTTCAGGAAGGAATTTTGAAGCAAAAAACTTTCTTATAGCAACCGGCGCTCAGCCTTCACAACTTCCGAATCTTGCTTTTGACGGTAAAAGAATTCTTTCAAGCGATAATATGCTGGAGCTTGCAGAAATCCCGGAGTCATTGCTTATTATCGGAGGAGGGGTTATTGGTTGTGAATTTGCCACGCTTTTTTCTACGCTTGGTTCTGTAGTTACGGTAGTAGAGAAGATGCCTCAGCTTCTTCCGGGCATGGACCAGGAAGCAGCTAAAAAACTCCAGGTTTCTTTTAAGAAAAGGAACATTTCGGTAAATGTAGGAGCTGATGCTTTTACTTATCTTTCCAAAGATTTTTCTAAAATTTTACTTTGCGTTGGCCGTTCTGCGAATACGCAAGGCCTTGGCCTTGATAAAATAGGAGTAAGCATTGATCGTTCAAGAATTATTACCGATGAATATTTAAAATCATCTTTGCCTAATATCTATGCTGCCGGTGACTGCGCTTCAAAAATCATGCTTGCTCATTATGCATCTTATCAGGGAAAGCTTGCAGTAGCTAATATGCTTAATCCCGGACAGCTAAATTCTACTAAAATTCATAATGTTCCTGGTTGTATTTTTACTGATCCTGAAATCGGGATGGTAGGAGTCAGTGAGGAATGCGCAAAAGAGAATAATATAAAATATTCTGTACATAGATTTGATTTTCTTGCTTCAGGCATGGCTAGGATCCTTGATGAAACGGAAGGTTTTATTAAAATTGTCACCGAGCAGGATACAGGCAGAGTAATGGGTGGGGTAATCATGGGCCCATCTGCTACAGAGTTAATAAGTATACTAACTCTGGCCGTAAGTAATAATCTGACCGTAAAACAGTTTAAAGAAACAATTTTTCCGCACCCAAGTCTTTCTGAAAGCATAACAGAAGCGTTCTAATGAAGTGCCGTGTTTTTGACCTTGGTTTAATTGATTATTCTCTCGGCCGTAGAAAGCAGGAAGAAGTTTTTACAGGCGTATTATCGGGCGAGTTCGAACATGGCCTGATAATATGCCGGCATTACCCGGTAATTACCCTCGGCCGCCAGGCTAAAACTAACGAAATCATTGCTTCTAAAGATACTCTTGCCATAAAAAGAATTCCTGTTTATAATATTGAACGCGGTGGCCATATTACATATCATGGGCCGGGACAGCTGACAATTTATCCGATTTTTAACCTTGAGCTTTTAAAAAAAGATTTACATTGGTTTTTGCGCTTGCTTGAAGAAAGCGTATTGGTTTTTTTGAAAAGTTTTAATATTAACGCGCAAAGGCGTACCGGTGCGACTGGGGTTTGGGTCGGGGAAAATAAAATTTCTTCTATCGGTATTGCCGTCAGAAAATGGATAACATTCCATGGTTTAAGCGTAAATATTTTATCTTCTGACCTGGATAATTTTGATTTGATTATGCCTTGCGGGATGCCAAATGCAACTACTGCTTTAGAGAAAGAATTAGGTTCTATTGTTGATATAGAGAAGGTAGGAGAAAGTTTATTGGAATCATTTATTCAGATAATGCCAGGGAGGTATCATGATGACAAAAGTTATTTTGCCCCCATTAGGTGAAGGGATTAATAAGGCTACGGTTTCATATTGGTTTTTTAAAGTTGGCGATAAGGTAAATGAAAAAGAGGATTTGGTTGAATTGACCACTGATAAAGCTGCTTTTAACTTACCTTGCCCATGTACAGGCACTATTACGCAGATTATCTTAAGCGAAGGCCAGGAAGTCCAGGTTGGTGATACTCTGGCAGTTATAGAATAATGGAAAATAAAACCTATCCTTTTTCTGAAAGAAGATCGGCAAGGCGTAAGCAAGCCAGGCTTACTTTGCATTATACTATTGAAGAGAAAAAGGAATCTTTTGTTGCAGCTACAATCGATATAAGCTCTAAGAGCGTATCTTTTGAATATGAGAAGTTTATCCCTCAAGGCACAAAGTTGTCCGGAGAGTTGTTGCTTCCATTGTATGATGATGCCGTTCCTCTTAAAGGCAGCATTTTACGAGTTGAAGAAGGCCAAAAAGGTTCTCCGTATATATTTATTCTGGTGTTTACTTCTATTGCTACAGAAGATCAGTTGCGCCTTGATGAATATATCCAATCTTTAGATTTAAGCCGGATATTAAGCCAAGCGATAAAGAATGGCGCATCAGATATTCATCTTATTGCTGATCAACCCCCTGTGATGCGCATCGGCGGCAATTTGTATCCCTTAGAAAATTTTTCTGTTGTTTCCGCCCATGATGTACGAAAGATGATTTTGGGAATGATGAGCCCCCTACAGCAGGAAAGGTTTGCGAAAGAGATGGAACTTGATTTTTCCTATCTTATACCTGAAGGCCGCTTCAGAGTTAATGCCCATCTTGAAAAAGGAAATGTTGGAGTTGCGATGAGGGTAATTCCGCCTGAGATAAGGACTTTTGAAGAATTAGGGTTACCTGATATAGTTGGAGAATTAGCACTTCGCCGCCGCGGATTGATTGTTGTAACAGGCCCTGCTGGCAGCGGAAAAAGCACTAGCCAAGCAGCAATGATTGACCTTATTAATCGCGAAAGAAGTTCTATGATTATCAGTATCGAGGATCCAATAGAATATGTGCATCGGTCTAAAAAAAGTATCATCAAGCAGCGCGAAATAGGAGAAGATACGCTTTCTTTTGCAAGTGCCCTAAAACATGTTTTACGCCAGGATCCTAACGTAATTTTAGTCGGTGAGATGCGTGATTTGGAATCAATCTCTATTGCTATGACTGCCGCAGAAACCGGGCACTTACTGCTTACAACATTACATACGCTTGGGGCTGTTGAGGCTATAAATCGTATAATAGATGTGCATCCTGCCAGTAATCAGCCTCAAATACGTAGTCAGTTGGCTGAATGCCTAGAAGGAGTAGTTTACCAACTTTTAGTTCCGCGTAAAAACGGAGACGGGAAAATCTTGGCTACGGAAGTAATGATTGGGACAACCGCGGTAAGGAATATTATCCGTCTGGGTAAAATTGAACAGATTTATTCTTACCTAGAAACCGGAAGTGATTATGGTATGCATTCGATGGATGATTCGCTGCTTAAATTGTGTTTACGCGACTTGATTACCAGGGAAACAGCGCTTTCCTACGCCCGCGACCCAAAAAAACTTGAATCCAAACTTTGTTGATCTAATTTTCCTTGAAAACTGTTGACAGAAAAACTAAAGAGAAGTATTATTTGTAAACACTAGCGTATAGGGAGGTAACAATGTTAGCTATTTTTTTGATTATTGTAGGTATAATTTTACGTTTTATCCCGCATGCTCCGAATTTTACTCCTGTAGCGGCAATTGCGCTTTTTAGCGGAGCGTATCTTAGCCGCCGTCATGCTGTACTTATTCCGCTTACGCTTATGGCTGTAAGCGATTTATTTTTAGGCGGCCATGACGTGATGATCTTTACCTGGAGCGGGATTGCGCTGGTTTCAATGTTTGGATTTTTACTCAGGAAAAAAAGAGGATTTTTACGCGTTAGTTTATTTTCCGTAGCTTCTTCAGTAATATTTTTTCTTATTTCAAACTTCGGAGTTTGGCTTCAAGGTTGGTATCCACGAAATTTAAACGGCCTTATTCAATGCTATGTAATGGCGCTTCCTTTTTTAAGAAATTTTACGATGGGTACGCTTTCATATTCTTTTGTATTTTTTGGCATTTATGAATTAGCTTTAGCTAAAGCTAAGCAGTTTAAATTAGCAAAGATTTTTTTGACGATTTAAAATTTTAAAGGAGATACAGGATAGGGAAGGCCGTCAAAGCGGCCACAGTCCCGCTGCTGTATTCCCGCGTTTACATGGTTATTGTAAAAGCTAAAATGCACGCTTTTTATCAGCGGCAAAGCCACTGCCTGAAATAGGTGGGAAGGCGCGTTTTAGTGCGGGAGAGTCAGAAGACCTAGCCTGTGTTTGTGTGTCCAAAAACTAACTAGCCCGCGGACAAGGCTGGAAGGGTAAAGACGGGTAACCCTTGATATCAGGTGATATCAGGGTTTTTTTTGCGGCAGAAAGCCGCACGCCGGCGCATATTCCGATTGCGCCGGGCGCAATCAACAGGCGTCCGAGAACAGGAGAAACAGATGTACAGGCAGTTAAGGGTGTTGGCGTTAGGGGTTATTTTTTTAGCGGGTAGTTTTGGTTTTGGAGAATGTTCCCAGGAAGAACAAGTTGAGCTTGATAAAATTGTGGTTACTCCTTATCGGACCGAGCAGGTAATGGGTAATAATCAAGAAGATATCGAGGTTGTGGGAAGCAAATCTTTAGACATAAAGGATAAACTTTCATTTGATGATTCTGTGCAAGGATTAAATGGAGTTGATGCGGTGGGAGCAGGAAAATTCGGCAGCGCATCAGAGGGTTTGTATATTCGCGGAGGCCTACCTAGGCATACTGCCTATATGCTTGAAGGCTTAAAACTTTATGATCCTTCCAATACATCAGGTTACTATGTTCCTTCGGATTTTTTAGTTTCAGGAATACAGAGGATTGAAATTACAAAGATGCCGCTTTCTTCACTTTATGGTTCATCGCCGCTTGCGGGTGTTGTAAATTTTTTTATGAAAACTCCACAAGGAAAACCCTATGTTATCTATAAGCAGGAAGCAGGTTCGTTTTCTACGGTTAATGAAGCATTGGAATTTGGAGGTAAACTGCATAATACCGCTTATCTTTTTAATGTTGACCGCCTTGATACTAAAGGATTTTCAAAGGCGATGCAAAAAACTAACCCTGAAAATGACGCATATCAGAATACCAATATCAGTATGAAACTGGATTATCGTCCTGACGAAAATTTTGAAGCCGGGTTTGTCAGCCGCCTGATTAATTCGCGCACGGAAAATGACGACGACGATGATTACGATGGAATTCCTGAGGATGATCTTAATAATATTTCGCATAATAGCGAATTTTTGTCTACCGCGTATTTAAAAAGTAAACTTACAGATATGCTGTCTTATAAAATACAAGCTGGCACGACTTCTGTATATCGCAGGTATCAAGATGACAAGGATAACGATATTAAAAATGATAACTACGTAAGCTCCTGGTATAGGGGTAAAACCTATCAGTTGATGAACCATTTTGAAGTAACTCCTGCTGCTTATTATAAAGCGTTAGTTGGGTTTGATTATACGGAGGAAGTCGCCGATAGTTACCGCTATGACTATAGTTATGCGTATGCCTCTGGTTTTACTTCGGATTTTCCAAAAAAAAGCACGTATTCTAAAGGGATTTTTATTGAAAATATTCTAAATCCGATAGAACCACTACAGGTGGATTTTTCTTACCGTTTGGAAAATTCGCCGATATTTAAAAGTCATTCTGTTATAAAAGAAAGAATAGGATATAAACTGCAGGATGCAGGCACTGAACTTTACAGTTCCTATAGCGAAGGTTTTAAGGCGCCTTCTTTGTACCAATTGTTTGATCCTTCAAGAGGCAACCGTAATCTTAAGCCTGAAGAATCAAAGACATGGGAAACGGGCTTGGTGCAGCCTGTTGGCAATAAACTTTCTCTTTCTTTTTGCTATTTCCATTCTGATTTTAAAAACTTAGTCGATTTTGTATATACAAATCCTACTTGGTGGATAGGAGAGTATAAGAATGCCGCTAAAGCAAAATCAAGAGGAGTTGAAGTAGGCGGCGACCTGAAACTCTCGGATCATCTGCGGTTTAAGGCAGGGTATACCTATACTAGCGGAAGACAGGATTTTGTAGATGACGACCTTGTTACGATATTCAAAGGAAAAACATTAAGGATCCCGACACATAAGGCAACTTTTGGCATGAATTGGAAGGATGAGCGTTTTGATGCGGGTTTTGACTTATCCTTCGTTGGATTAAGAACCGACAGGATTTGGGTAGGGACAACGGATGAATTTGTAAAAATGAAACCGTATATATTAGGTGGTTTTTACTATAATTATAATATACTTAATAACACAACTCTGTTTGTAAAAATAAATAATATTTTTGACCAAGACTATGAAAGGATAAAAGGGTTTCAAGAGGAATCGGCTTCGTTCTACGGTGGAGTAAAAGTGAAGTTTTAAGATAAATTAGGGGACAGCCATTCGGCAATTTACTTTTTAATTTCCCGAATGACTGTCCCCTTTTTGTGGTATAATTTAATTTATGAACAGCAACCGTGTATTTCAGGTAACTCTTATAATTTCTGCGCTTGTGCATACGGGATTTATTGTCACTAATCCGCATTTTGCTCCTTTGCTAAAGAA
>CAKKSP010000020.1:42147-52317 GCA_919902045.1 Omnitrophica bacterium GWA2_41_15
CAGAATTATATCCGCACAGAAATCGGAGAGGTTTATCTTTCGTTTGTCATCGGCCGCGACGGAGGTTTAAAAGATGTTAGGCTAATAAGTGAGAGGTCGTCTTCTAGTAAGTACCTACAGGATATTTCTTTAAATAGTGTAGGAGTCGCCGCACCTTTTCCGGTTTTTCCCAAAGAGCTTGATTATCCTGAGCTTTCCTTTAACGTAGAAATTTCATTTGAAGTGGAGTAAATAAAAATATCTTGACAGATAATTCATAAAGCCTTAAGCTTAATAAGAAGTTTTATAGAGAAGGGAAGGCTGTGAAAATCAGCCGCGGTCCCGCCGCTGTGAGGGAGGACGAAAACTGCACTAAGTCACTATTCCATTAATTGGGATGGGAAGGCGCAGCCAGTAGAGCGATCCCCAAGCCAGAAAACCTGCCTATAAAAAAATTCTGCCTAAAGCAGAACCTCGTGGATAAGGGTTAAGAGTAAAACAAGGGTGCAACCCGCCAAAGTTTTGTGGCGGGTTTTTTATTTATAAGAAGATAAATGCTTACTAAATTAATTTTGATAAGGCACGGTGAAACATCCTGGAATTCACAAAGGCGTTATTGTGGATCTACTGATGTAGCTTTAAGCGAAAATGGTAAGCGCCAGGTAAGGAGGCTTGCCATCCGGCTAAAAAGCGAGAAGATAGATAAGATATATTCAAGCGACAGGAAGCGTGCGATCCAAACTGCCAAGATAATCTTTAAAAATTCACAAATCGAGAAATTGCCGGATCTTCAGGAGATCCATTTTGGATGTTTTGAGGGTTTGACTCACAACCAGATTCTTGAAAAACACCCTGATCTTTATAAAAAATGGCTTAAGGACCCCTATAGAACCGCGATTCCTTGCGGTGAAAAACTGCCGGATTTTAAGAAAAGGATAACACGCATATTTAAGAAAATTATATCGCTTAATTCCGGCAAGACGATTGCGGTAGCCTGCCACGGGGGTTCTATAAGCATATTTATTACCGGAATATTAAAAAACAGAAACTTCTGGAAATATATACCGGGTCCAGCCAGCATTACGATAGTTGAACATAAAAAAGGAAAAAATGGGAAAAATTACTTTCATCTTAGGTGGCGCAAGAAGCGGTAAGAGTACCTATGCCCTTAAATTGGCCGCAAAAAGAAATAAAGTAGCTTTTATCGCCACTTGTCAGGCGCGCGATAAGGAAATGTCAGAGCGTATAAAATTGCACAAAAGATCCCGTCCTCTTCATTGGGAAACTTTTGAAGAACCATGCGCGCCGTCAGTTTTATTAAATAAAATAGGAGATGGTTTTGAAGTTATACTTATTGACTGCCTCACGCTTTTAATATCGAATCTTATGTTGAAAGGCATGAAAGAAGATAAAATTAAACAGGAAATTGACAGCCTCATTGACGTTTTAAAGAAAATTAAAGCCGAATCAATTATAGTTTCAAATGAAGTGGGTTTAGGAATAGTCCCAAATAATAAACTGGCAAGGGATTTTCGGGATATCGCGGGCAAAATTAATCAGGTTGTGGCAGAAGAATCAAGCCGGGTTTTTTTTATGGTTTCAGGCATGCCAATACAAATAAACACCCGGCGCAAGAGGTAAGTGCGCTGGTGTACCCTTGCTGGGCACACCCAGCGCTAAGTGGTATTGCGCTGGTGTACCCTTGCTGGGTAAGGAGAAAATGATGGATAAAATTAAAAAAACTGCAGCAATGATAACAGGGCTTAACCATCGGATTATGGATTTAACCCAAGACAGGCTCGATAACCTTACTAAACCGCCGGGAAGTTTAGGAAAGCTTGAAGAATTAGTCAAACTTATTGCCGGAATCACCGGAAAAGAAACGCCAACAGTTAAAAATAAGGTAGTTTTTACAGTTGCTGCAGACCATGGAGTAACTGAAGAAGGCGTAAGCGCTTATCCCAAGGAAGTTACGGCCCAGATGGTTTATAATTTTTTAAGGGGTGGCGCAGGAATAAACGTGCTGGCAAAGCATTACGGCGTCCGGGTTATCGTAATAGATATGGGAGTGGCGGAAAAAATTAAAGCTAAAAAGGCGCAATTTAAAAATTTTAAAGATATAAAAATTAATTACGGTACAAAAAATATGGCAAAAGGCCCGGCGATGACGAGGCTGGAAGCAATCAAATCAATTGAAGCCGGTATTGATATCTTTAAAAAAGAAAGAATAAGAGGGATTGATATTATCGGGACAGGCGAAATGGGTATCGGAAATACAACTTCTTCCAGTGCTATTGCCTCTGTGATAACCGCAAGCCTCGTAGAGGATGTAACCGGCAAGGGAACAGGAATAAGCGATGCTGCTTTGTTAAATAAAATTAAAGTGATCAAAGCCGCAATAGATGTAAATAAACCTAATCCGGATGATGCGATAGATGTTTTAGCGAAGGTCGGTGGTTTTGAAATTGGCGGCCTTACAGGGATAATCCTTGCGGCAGCAGCTGCTAAAACCCCTGTAGTTATAGACGGCTTTATATCTTCTACCGCAGCTTTGCTTGCTTTTTGCATCCAGCCCAAGGTCAAAGAATATTTAGTCGCAAGTCATGCATCGGTAGAAAAGGGGCATAAGATAATTCTGGATTATATCGGGCTTAAGCCGCTTTTAGATTTATCCTTGCGGCTGGGAGAAGGTACCGGAGCTGTCTTAGGCATAAATATCGCGGAAGCCGCGCTTAAAATTTTAAGCCAGATGGCCACCTTTAAGGCTGCAAACGTCTCGGAAAAAATAAAATGATCTTAAATTTTTTATTCGCACTGCAATTTTTAACTATTATTCCGGTAAAGATGAGCGGTTTATTTAATGAAGAAAAACTTTCTCAGAGCGTGATATATTTTCCTTTAATTGGAATTTTGCTGGGTTTGCTTTTAGCCGGGTTAAACCTTATTTTTTCATTTTTTGCGGTTCCGATGATTTTAACAAATACCGCGCTCGTAGTAACACTTATTATTTTAACCGGAGGGCTTCACTTGGATGGCCTGGCAGATACAGCAGATGCCTTTTTAAGCGGAAAAAAAGAAAGGGAGAACTTATTAGAAATACTTCGCGATCCTCATATCGGGGCAATGGGGGTATTAAGCCTTATCAGTGTTATTCTCTTAAAGATAGCCCTGGTTTCTTCGGTTGATGAAAGTAAAAAAGGTATCGCAATAATATTAATGTGCTTTTTGAGCCGTGCAGCCTTGATTTTACCGCTATATTTATTTAAGTATGCCCGTAACGAAGGCAAGGCGAAGATTTTTTTCGGCAGTTTAAATATTAAAAAATGCATTTTGCTTAATACGGCAGTATTATTGTTTTCATTCCTGGTTGCAGGCTGGAATGGAGTATTCATTTTTTCGGCAGTTGTTTTGTGCACATATTTTTTTACGCTCCGCATCAATAAACGCCTGGACGGTTTAACAGGCGATATTCTGGGAGCTAGCGTAGAGCTAAATGAACTCTTGATTCTTACCGTATATTTTATATTAATGAAAGCTTAATATGGTTTCCCACGGTGGAAATATAGAAGAGGCTATTGAAAAATACGGGCTAAAGAATAAAACTCTGATTGATTTCAGCGCGAATATCAATCCTTTAGGGGTATCGTCTGCGGTTAAAAAAGCTATTTATAACAACATTGGCATAATCGTCGATTATCCCGACACAGAATGCCGGAATATCAAAAAATCTCTTTCTGCATATCTAGAAGTGCCGCAAGATAACTTGCTTGTGGGTAACGGAAGCGTTGAGCTTATTTTTCTGATTGTTTTGGCATTAAAGTTAAAACGTGTATTGATCCCTGTCCCTGCTTTTGGAGAGTATGAAAGAGCGGTAGGATTATACGGCGGAAAAAGTAATTTTGTTGATATTCATAACGCATCTCCCCGGATACGGATGAGCAAAATAAAAAAGCACTTTAACCGGATAGATGCCTTGTTTATCTGCAATCCCAATAATCCCTCCGGATTTTTGTTTGAACAAGAAGAATTAAGGTTTTTAATCGATGAATGCGATAAGAGGAGAATTCTTTTAATTATCGATGAGGCATTTATGGATTTCGTAAAGAATAACGATAAGCTTACTGCGGTAAAATTAGCCTGTAAAAAAAATAATCTCCTGGTCCTGCGATCCCTGACTAAATTTTTCGCGCTGCCCGGTTTAAGGATCGGCTATCTTGCGGCCAATGAGAATTTAATTGAAAAAATCTCTTATTTCCGCCAGCCCTGGTCTGTAAATTCTCTCGCGCAATTAGTCGGCGCGCAAGTTATAAAGGATGGTGCCTTCATTAAAAAAAGCAGAAGTTATATGTTTATAGAGCGGAAAAGATTATTTGACGCATTAAGTAAAATTGAATATCTTGTGCCGTATCCTCCGGCAGCAAATTTTATTTTTTGCGAGATTTCAAAAAGCAAAATCAATTCGCATAAACTTTGTGATTATTGCGGGAAAAAAGGATTACTTTTAAGGGATTGCAGTGATTTGCGGGGGTTGGATGGCCGCTTTATCCGGATAGCGGTACGGCGAGCCGACGAAAATAATAAGCTGATAAAAGTTTTGCAGGAATTTTTATAAGAATATGGCAAGAGTAATTATGATCCAGGGTACAGGTTCATCGGTAGGCAAAAGTGTCATAGTTACCGCTTTATGCCGTATCTTCCTGCAGGATGGATTTAAGGTTTGCCCTTTTAAGGCTCAAAATATGTCGTTAAATTCCTTTGTCACCAAGGATGGCGGAGAAATGGGAAGGGCGCAGGTTGTCCAGGCGCAGGCAGCCAGGATAGAGCCGCATGTTGATATGAATCCAATATTGATTAAGCCGGTAAGCGACGTAAATGCCCAGGTTATCATGCAAGGCAAGCCTGTTACAAATATGCGGCCCAAGGCTTATTACAGCAATAGAAAAAAACTTCTTAAAGGCGTAGTTGATTCCTTCAGTCGAATTAAAAAAACGCATGAACTTATTGTAATTGAAGGCGCCGGAAGCCCCGCGGAGATAAACCTGCGAAAGAACGATATTGTAAATATGCATATGGCGCATATCGCAAGATCACCGGTGATCGTGGTAGGCGATATTGATAAGGGTGGGGTTTTTGCCTCTCTTGTAGGGACGTTGGAATTATTAAGCAAAAGAGACAAAAAAATGATAAAAGGGTTTATTATAAATAAATTTAGGGGAGACAAGAGTTTGTTAGAGGATGGTTTACGATTTTTAGAGAAAAAAACTAAAAGGCCGGTTTTAGGAGTAGTTCCTTATTTTAAAGATATAAAAATACCCGAAGAAGACGGAGTAGCCTTGGAAAGAGGCAAAATAGAAGCCAAAAACCGGAAAGCAATTAATATTGCTGTGATCAAACTGCCGCACATATCCAATTTTACGGATTTCGATAGTCTGGAAACCGAACCTGACGTAAAATTGTCTTATATTGATGAGGCGAAAAACCTTAACAATCAGGATGTGATTATTATACCCGGGACTAAAAATACCATTGCTGACCTTGCCTGGTTAAAGAAAAGCGGATTAGAAAGGCAGATACTCTCGGTAATAAACTCCAGGCCGCAAACAATATTAATAGGTATTTGCGGAGGTTATCAGATGTTAGGCCAAACTATCTATGATCGCCTGAAAATCGAATCTGCATCGCAAAAAATTAAAGGATTAGGTTTACTTCCGGTAAAGACAAGCCTTGAATCTAAAAAAATGCTCTTACAGGCCAGGGCAATTCATATTTCTTCCGGCTTAGAAGTAAACGGATACCAGATACATCATGGCAGGACCATTGCATTGAGCCGTTTGAATCCGATGTTTAGGATAAAAAATAAAGAATGTTTTGATGGCGCGCAAAACAATGACGGGCGTATCTGGGGCACTTATTTACACGGGGTTTTCGATAGTTATGCATTCAGGAGAGATTTCTTAAATCGGGTACGCATGAGCAAAGGCATACGCCCTTTAGCAGTAAAAAATGACGGCTGTAGCCTTGAAAACGAATTTAATAAGCTGGCGGATTTAGTAAGGAAAAACATAGATATGAAATTGCTGTATAAAATTCTAGGTTCTAAAAAATGAACTACCTGATGGTTATTATTTTGACTGGATACCTCTTGGATTTAATTATCGGCGATCCGCAATGGCATTGGCATCCGGTAAGGTTTATCGGAAGGCTCATCGAAAAACTGGAGAAAAAATTAAATACAGGCAAATTTAATCAATTCCGCGCAGGAATACTATTGGTAGTTTTGACGGTAGGCATAACTGTAATCTTTGTATGGGTAAGTTTGCAATTAGCCAGGGTAATACACCCGGTTTTTTATTATGTGTACTCGGCGATGCTTATTTATTTTTCTCTCTCCATGAAATCGCTGGCAACGGAATCCCATAAGGTGTATTCGGCTTTACGAAAAGGAAATTTAAACGCAGCGCGTAAAGATCTTTCTATGATCGTAGGCAGGGATACGGATAAGCTTGAAGAAAATGAAATAGTCAGGGCAACCGTAGAAACAGTGGCGGAAAGTATAACGGATGGGATAGTTGCGCCTCTTTTTTTCGCGTTTCTAGGCGGCCCGGTATCGGCCTGGGCCTATAAAGCAATAAACACATTGGACTCTATGGTCGGATATAGAAGTGAAAGATTCATCGAATTCGGAAAGGCATCTGCTAAGCTTGACGGCTGGGTTAACTTTATCCCCGCAAAGATAACTTCTTTTTTAATCGGAATATCCGCTTGGCTCTGTGGAAAAGACGGATTGAATTCAGTCAGATGGGCGGTGAAATATTTCTTTAAAGGACAGGAAAATAACAGTATTGCTACAGAAGCTGCAATGGCCGGCGCATTAAAGATACAATTAGGCGGGCTTAATTTTTATAATTCTCTGCCGGTTATAAAACCTCTTATTGGAGATAAAACTTATTCTCTGGAAATTAAAAATATATTGGAGAGTATACGCATCGCTTATATGTGTTCATTTTTGGGTTTAATAGTAGGATTGGTTGTGATTGCTTCGCTTCGCTTACAATGACAAAAATAGGAGGGGGGGTGAAAATAATGGCTAAGAAAGAACGAAAAGGACGCACGGAAAAACGCGCTGAGGCAGGAACCGATACAGTTTCTTACCGCCTCAAATGCGCTAAAACCGCAAATGGGTTATCGCATTTTGTAATGTATGGTGATGTAGCTGAAAAGAAAACACTTTTGTAACTAAGGAGAGCGAAGAATTGGCTAAAGGATTAACGGTTTGGAAGGACAGTTCGGATAACACTGTTTTTTTGGATGCGGATAACGCATTTTGGGGGATAGGCCCGTTTATCCCCCGGGATGCGTTATCTCTCTATGAAAAATTTAAGAGCCGGCTTGACCGGGAAATTAACGATTTCCGCTTCTCGCAAGAATTAAGCGCTGTCTACATCAATCCTACTGACAGATGCAATGCGCGCTGCCCTTATTGCTATGTTCCGCTTAAAGCCCGCATCAATGGGCATTCAATGACTGCAGAAGAGCTGGATTTTATCTTGCGAAAGATTAAAAATTACTTTGACGGTAAAAAAAGAAAACCGGTTATTATTTTTCATGCCAGTGAACCGCTTTTGGTTAAAGAGATTGTATTTTCTGCTATCCGGCAGTATTACCGGTATTTCAAATTTGGACTGCAAACTAACGCGACTTTAATGGAGAAGGAAGATGTTGAGTTCTTAAAAAAATACCGCGTCGGCGTAGGAATATCCCTTGATGCAACTGTTGTTGCTATGAATAATCGTTTAAGGCCAAATGCGCAGGGTGGGGGAAACTTTGAAAAAGTAATGTCGGTATTGGAATGGTTTGATGGTTACGCGGGCTTAAATGTTATTACTACGGTTACCAGGCTTAATGTAGGAAATCTTTCGCAGATAGTTAAATTCCTGCACAAAAAAAGAGTTCCCTGCGTCCTGCTTAATCCGGTAAGGCTGACACAGAAAAACAGCCGTTCTTTGAAGCCTGACCAGGATATTTTTGCTAAAAATTTTATCAAGGCAGTTGATACTGCTATTGGGTTATCAGCGAAATCAAGCCATAAAATAATCGTCGGTAATTTTGCAAACGTAATTTTGGCAATAGTCGCTCCTACAGCGAGGCGGCTGATGTGTGATATCTCTCCCTGCGGAGGAGGCCGGTGTTTCTTTACGATTACAGCTTCCGGAAAGATGATTCCCTGCGGAGAGTTTATCGGCCTCAAAGGTTTTTCCGGCGGGAATATTTTTAAGGATTCGATTCCGAAGGCCCTGAATTCAGAGGCATTTAAAAAGATCAGGGGCCGTGCCGTGGAAAATATAAAGGAATGTGGTGAATGTGTTTTGCGCAATATCTGCGGAGCGCCCTGCCCGGCAGAACTTCATGCTTTAGGAACTATGTATCAGAAATCGGTATTCTGCGAATTTTATAAGAAGATAATCGAATATGCCTTTAAAGTTATCGCAGAAAGAAAAGAAGTTCTATGTTTAAGGGCCGAAGGGTTAAAAAACCTTAACTATCAATATTCTTTAAGATGAAAAAAGCCATTGCACTTTGGAGTGGCGGTAAGGATAGTTGTTTTGCCTGTTATAAAGCGAAATTAGACGGGTACGATATAGTGAGCATTATTAATTTTGCGGATTCAGGGAAAAATAATTCTATATCGCACGGGTTATCCGTACGGGTAATTGAAAAACAAGCTGCTTCGGTTGATATCCCTTTCCTGCAAAAACCCATGCCGGATAATGAATACCGCAGGGCATTTATTGAATTGATAGGCAGCTATAAAAAAGAAAAAGGGATAGAAGGAATTGTCTTTGGAGATATCTATTTGCAGGAACACAAAAACTGGATAGATGATGTTTGCGCTGAATCAAAGATACAAGGCATTTTTCCAATATGGGAAAAAGATACCTCAAAGTTAATTGAGGAAATTATTGACGCGGGATTTAAATCAATCGTGGTTTCGGTGCGGAAGGATGCATTAGAAGAAAAATGGTTGGGCCGGAAAATTGATGCCAAATTTGTAGATGATTTAAGGAAGTTGGGTGATATTGATTTATGCGGAGAGAAGGGGGAATTTCATACATTCGTTTATGACGGTCCGTTATTCAATAAGCCTGTAAATTTTCGCACCGGCAAAAAGATATCGGGAGATAAACATTGGTTTTTAGAAATTACTTAAATTATACCGTTGTTGCGAAGCAATCTCTTTTTTTGGGGTTGCTTCGTCGCCTTTGGCTCCTTGCAATGACACAATTAATCATTTTTGCTACTCCCCTCTTCGGTTATGGTTACCCGGAGAGGATTATTTCTTTAGGCGCTGCCGTAACCGAAGAACTTTATCTATTGGGCGCAGGCGAACATATCGCAGGTAATACCATATATTGCAACCGGCCTGAAGAAGCCAAGAAAAAGGAAAAAGTAGGCACAGTAATAAATATTAATTTGGAAAAGATCGTATCGCTTAAACCCGATTTGGTATTTGCAACTTCTCTGACTAACAGGCAACAGGTGCAAAAGCTGAAAGAATTAAAAATCAACGTGGTAGAAATGCCTGCTGAACGGAATTTTGAAAATATATGCGTTAATTTTTTAAAAGTAGCTGAATCTATCGGTAAATATCCTGAGGCAGAAAAGTTAGTAAACGAAATTAAAGCAAAGGTTAATTCAATACAGGCAAAAACTCGTGGACTGCCTAAGCCTAAGGTTATGGTACAAATAGGCGCCAATCCCTTATTCGTTGCTACGCAGGAATACTTTATCCATGATTTCATCAGAATGGCAGGGGGAATAAATATAGCCAAAGATGCCTTAACCGGCCAATACAGCCGGGAAGAAGTATTAAAGCAAAATCCTGATATTATTCTTATCGCTACTATGGGTATGACTGGCGAACAAGAAAAAATAGCCTGGAAGAAATATTCTTCCATAAATGCCGTAAAAAATGGGCGTATTTATATTATTGATTCTGACAAATTCTGCAGCGTTACGCCTGTAAGTTTCGTTGAGGCATTACAGGAGATGATTAAAATTTTACATCCGGAGTGTAAGTATGACTAAAAGAAATTTTAAGTGGGTTGCCTGGATAGGATTTTTATTTACGCTGCTTTTAATCGTATCCATTTTTTCATTTTTTTTTGGCATCAATTTTCCGGACCAACCATT
>CAKKSP010000021.1 GCA_919902045.1 Omnitrophica bacterium GWA2_41_15
TGCCTCTGCCACATCGCCTGCAGCATAGATATTAGGAAATGAACTCTGCATATGGTTATCTACCAGAATACCATTTGCTACCTTCATATCAGTATGCGCAATTATTTCTTTATTCGGTTCAACTCCCTTTCCCACTACCACAAAAGAAGCAGCAAAGGCTTTACCGTTATCAAGTTTTACGGCGCGCACTTCAGGGTCTCCGATAATTTCCACTACATCTTGTCCCAAAAGCAGCTCAATACCGTTTGCAAGCAGCCTCTCCTGCACAATCTCTGCTGCCTGAACATCAAGCATCTGCGAAAGGATTTGTTTTGATTTTATAACCACCTTTACCTCGACATTGCGCTTACGCAAGGCAGTTGCAGCTTTAAGGCCGACTAAACCTCCGCCTAAGACACATACTGAACGCGATAAATTTAACAGTCCATTAATTTGCAAGGCGTCTTTTAAAGTACGCAGTGCAAAAACTTCTTTCTTTTTAATGCCTTTGGTCTCGGGTAATTTCGCACGAGATCCGGTGGCAATAAGAAGCGAATCATACCCAACTTGCGTTTTATCTTCAAAAACCAATACCTGCTTTTTAGGATCGACTTTAATAACTTTCTTATTAAGTAAAAGCTCTATATTATTTTTCTGGTAGAAATCTTTGGCACGATAAAAGATTTTTGCTTTATCGGTTTCACCGGCGATAAAATAAGAAATCAGGCAGCGGCAATAAACCGGATATTCTTCGTCGGTAATAACCGTGATTAAGCTTACCTTATCACGCTTACGAATCGCCTCAACTGCTGAAATCCCTGCTGCGGAGTTACCGATAATTACGTATTTTTTCATAACATTATTCCCATATTATCGCCTTTGTTGGACAAGCTTTTAAACAAACCGGTTCAGGCTTATCCTTGCATTTATCGCAACGTAAAGGTATTTTCTTTTTGAGATCCGGCCTGATGGCGCCATACGGGCAACTCATCACGCACATCCAACATCCTACGCATCGTTTCTCATCATGAACAACCATCTCTTTTTCGGCATCATAAGTCAGCGCAAAAGCCATACAAGCATCAACACACTTTGGTTCTTTGCAATGCCGGCAGGAAACTGGATAATCTTTTCCTTTACTAGAAAGTATTTTCTTCCTCGGCCGCGCTAAATTTTCCTCAACTACCGCCTTAAGCAAATCCGAAACCTCCGAATGCGCCAAAGCGCACGCCACTTCGCAGGATTTGCAGCCGAGACATCTATCGACTCGATAATATAGACTTTTTATTTTTCCCATTTATACATCACCGGCGCTAAATTAAGCGCCTTACGTTTATTATCAATATGCGCAATCATCTTTTGCGCCATCACCTTGGGATCATCGCAAAAATCAAATCTTCCGCCGGTAACTCCTTCTATCTCATGCGTTAGATATTCAGTCAAATTTTTACTGCCTAATACCGCAAACGGGTTAGCTCCGAAGATTGTGTAAACTCCGGAAGCCACAAAATAAAATCCGATAGTAATTGCCTTCTCAGACATCCATTCAGGAGCAGCACCTGCTGCCGGGATATCGCTTAAATCCGTACCCAAACCTCCTTCGGCAATAATAGCTGAAGCTGCAGTTAGAATACGGCTATTATCTACACATGAGCCAAGATGCAGTACTGGAGGGATCCCTACTGCCTCACAAATTTCCTGCAAACCTTTACCTGCATATTTTATTGCTGCTTCAGGCACTAAAAGCCCTTGTTTTGCGCAGGCAATCGCAGAGCAACCGGTCTGTAAAACCAAAACATCATGCTTTATCAATTCTTTAACCAGTTCGGTATGAAAATAATCATGCGTCTGCCTGGGATTATTACAGCCGACAACTCCTGCTAAACCACGCAACCTTCCTGAAATAATTGCTTCGTTAAGTGGTTTATAAGTAGAACGATAATGGCCGCCAAGCATCTGAAAGATCACTTCCTTGGTAAAACCAGCGACCAGATCCATCTCTTCTTTAGGAATATTTATTTTCTCTTTATTACGGCAGGAGAAATTTTCCACCCCCATTTTAATGATTTGCTTTGCGGTTTCATAAGCATCTTTAGGATCAAATTCAACATGGATTACTCCCGGAAAACGCGCTTTGGAATTTGTTGTTACAAGTTTTGTATGGAAACAGCTTGCGACCTCTTTGAGCGCTGGCATAATACACTGCACATCTACCATCATTACCTCAACTGCTCCTGTGACAATAGCAAGTTCCTGCTGCAGAAAATTTCCGGCAACCGGTATACCATGACGCATTAGTACTTCATTTGCCGTACAACAGATACCAGCTAAATTTATTCCTTTTGCTCCAACGCTTTGCGCAAGCTTAAGTAATTCCGGATCTTGTGAAGCCCTTACTGCCATTTCCGATAAAACCGGTTCATGTCCATGCACAACAATATTAACGTGATCCTCTTTAAGTACACCTAAATTAACTTTTCCTCTTATTGGCTCGGGGCTTCCTAAAATAATATCCTGAACATCTGTTGCAATCATTGAACCGCCCCAGCCATCAGATAAAGCGCAGCGCAACCCCGACTGGATCAGATTTTTATAGTCGTTATCTACACCCATTGTTGTAGTATGCAAAAGTTCCACTACCTCCCGGTCAATCCCGCGCGGAGTAATCCCCAGGCGCTTCCAGATCTGTTGGCGCTTTTGCGGAGCGCGTTTTGTAAAGGTGAGCTCTCCTTCCTGCTTACCAAATTCTTCAAGCAGTTTTTTAGAAAGCTCTTTTGCTATCTGCTCCTCAGGCTTATTTATATCTATGCCAAATTCTTCTGCTAAAACTTTTAATTTTTCCGGGTCAAGAATTCCGTATTCATGGCTATGGCCGTGACCGTGTTTATCTGTACCATGATTCTGATTTTTCGTAATTAGCGATAATGCATTTGCCACATCTCTTCCATGGTCTGAATGAGCTGACGCTCCGACGGCAATTTTGCGCGCTAAATTACGCGCAGCAATCGTATCGGCATTTGCTCCGCATACACCAACTTGAGCTCCTTCTCCAAACGGATCGATCCGGCAAGGCCCCATGTTACAAACCGTGCAACATACCCCGAGTTGCCCAAAACCGCATTGAGGCTGCTGCAGCTCAAACCGATCCCATACAGTCTGGATATCTTCTTTTTCCGCTTTCTTGAGCATCTCTTGCGTTGCTTTATCTATGGATTTTTGTTTAACGTCGGACATTGCTTCCCCCTTATGAAATGGTGACAAGACACAAGTGACAAGTCACAAACAAAAATTTATAAATGACAACCGAAACGACAACCTATTTAATAATTAAACGATGTTACTATTTTACTACACAAATTGATTTATTTAAACTAGAGATATTGCCTTTTTTATCTTTTACAAAACAATATACTCTATATACCCCTTCTTTTTCCGGGCTTTTAATCCGCACTTTACTTCCTTCTCCGATAACTTCAGCATCAACATAACTATTTACGTAATATTGCAACACCCCTTCTTTAGCTGTACTCAGGAAATATTCATAATTATAATTATCTTTATTAATATCAGGCATCCGAACTTCGACTTCTATCGATTCCCCGGGGCTTAGAGCTTCGACTTTACTCAATATTAAATGTTTAATTTTTGGCGCAGAATAAGGGGCTGTCTTCCCGGTAAATATTTCATAAACTACCCAGTAAGATTGCCTTTTAAAATTTCCTTCATTGATATTCCACCATGTCATAGTTTCCTGCGTGGTTTCACCAAGATGAAAAACAAACCCGCCCAAATTATAATTTTTAAAACTCAAAATCTGATTAGTAAAATCTTTATACAACAAAGCCTTATTATAATCACTTAGCTCTTCAGACTTACCATTTGAATCTTTTGGCCTTTGTTCCGTTAAATATGGCCCATATTCGGTAAATATATAAGGCTTATTAAAACCAAGAAAATCCCATTGCGAATGAAACGCCCTAATACTGCCATAAGCATTCATTCCGACGATATCTAAACTCGGAACGTATTTTTTTAAATAAGGTAGGTCCAGATAACCTGCAGAAGCATAAATAACTGGATGATACGGATCAATTCCATGCACTTCCTGGATAAGTTCTTCTAAAAAAGAACATAAAGCAAACTTCTCTTCCTCGGATTTTGTAAAAAATATCGCTTCATTGCCGATATTCCACATTAGCACAGCAGGATGATCTTTAAACTCTTCAACGTAAGATAAAACTTCCTTACGCTTATTTTTCTTATAATCATTATCCCCTATATAACTAAACCCTTTTTCAGAATCAGCCCAATTCAACCAGATCCCAACATCAACCATTAATCCATACTTAGATGCCTTATCCAGATATTCTTTTGTACCCTGATCAATACCCCAAGTCCTTACGCAATTTGCTCCTAATTCTTTGGCTAATTTCAAATAATCTTCTTTTTTCTTTCCTTCAGCCACCCCGCAACCTACACCTTTAATATAAAACGGATTACCATCAACTAATAAATTCCAACTGCCTTTTTCCCCTTCTATTTTCACTTCTTTTGCTCCTTGCGCATAAGAATTAATTAAGCAGATAAAAAACGCAACTAAACATATCCTTGTAATCCGAAATATCAAATTCATTTTATAAAAAACTTCGAAAACTACCGAAGCGTCCCCTAGTTTTTTCTAGTTTTTAAATTTAGCTAAGTCCAGCCGCCTCAATTACTCTCGGCACATATTTATCCCAGCCAATAGGCATAATATGAATACCGTCGCACATCGGCTTTAATTCTTTAATCAGCCGGACTGCGATTTCAACACAAGTAGCAGCTTTATCTTTGGTTGTTTCCATTTCTTTGATCAGATTATCGGGAACAAATACTCCTGCGACATTTTTATTCATAAAGCGTGCCATACCAGCTGACTTAAGCAGGACAATACCAGCTAAAATTTTAGTTTTAAGATGTTTTGTTTTACTTAAAAAATTCTCAAAAGTTTTTACATCATAGATTGCCTGAGTCTGGAAAAATTCTGCACCCGCTTCAATCTTTTTTTCCATTTTAATAATTTGTGGCTCAATTGGCTCTGCTCCTGGATTTACTACGGCCCCTGCAAAAAAAGCCGGAGCCCTTCCTTCAAGTTTATTCCCGTTCATATCTGTGCCAGATTTAAGCTTTCCCACTACTTGCAGAAGTTGTACTGAATCAAGATCAAAAACCGGTTTTGCATCAGGATGATCCCCGGCAAAAGGATGATCTCCTGTCAAGATTAAGACATTCTCGATTCCCATGCTTGCTGCAGAAAGTAAATCTGATTGCAAAGCAAGGCGATTTCGGTCACGGCAAGTAAGCTGATATATCGGATCAAAACCCTTTTGTTTAAGTAGCGCGCAAACTGATAATGAACCAAGGCGCATCACCGAACTCTGCAGATCCGTAACATTGATTGCATCGGTAAACTCACGGATTGACTCAGCATCTTCTAAGATCTTGTGAGTTTCTATTCCCTTTGGCGGGCCGATCTCTGAAGTAACAACAAATTCACCGGATAATAATTTTTCTTTAAAAGTCATTTTACAGTAAGCTCCTGGGTTTCCAGTGGCCAGTGACAAGTCACATGTTAGAGGGCACTTCTTCAGGGACATTTCTTAACATGCAAACAATATCTTAAGAAATGTCCCTAACTGTTAAAAAGTGTCCCTATACTTTGCAGCCTCAACCAAATTCCGCATCAACATCGTCACGGTAAGCGGGCCGACTCCGCCGGGAACAGGAGTGATCCAGGAAGCGCGCTTTGCTGCCTCATCAAACTCTACATCGCCGACGATTTTATCACCCACACGGTTAATTCCCACATCTATTACTACAGCGCCATCTTTAACCCACTCGCCTTTAATTAATCCGGCCCTTCCAACTGCTACAATTAAAACCTCTGCTTTTCTTACATGCTCATCTAATTTCCCGGCTTTACTTGTGCCAA
Organism: Omnitrophica bacterium GWA2_41_15; assembly: GCA_919902045.1. Taxonomy (GTDB): domain Bacteria; phylum Omnitrophota; class Gorgyraeia; order Gygaellales; family Profunditerraquicolaceae; genus CAKKSP01. The sequence continues at coordinate 5,951 of CAKKSP010000021.1, forward strand.
TATGACAAACTGTTACAGTAGCAAATTTATCAAGTAACATTAAAGCAAGCGGCTTTCCAACGATTTCACTATGCCCCACAATTACAACTTCTTTACCGTATAAATCTAAACCCGTAACATTAAGCAGCTCCATTACTGCCGCAGCTGTGCAAGGCAAGACCTTTGCCTTACCAAAAATAATCTTACCGATATTTTCCGGATGCATACCTTCAACATCTTTATCTGAAGCAACATAATTACTGACCTTTTTATAATCGATATGCGCAGGAAGAGGCATTTGTATAATAATGCCATTTACCGAATTATCCGTATTTAATTTTTTAATTAAACTAATAAGCTCTTCTTCAGTTGTGCTTTGAGCCATTTTCTCATGACGGTATTCAATCCCTAAACTTTCAGAAACTTTGCGTTGTGATTTTACATAAACATCCGCACCTGCATTTTCGCCTACCTGGATGCTTGCCAATACAGGCGGTTTTGATAACCCCTCAACCTTAGCCTTTATCTCAAGCTTAATCCTATCTGCTAACGGCTTACCTTCCAATAAGTTTGCCAACATTCTCCTCCGTTTTTGTACGGATAATTTTAGAGTTCTTTATAAGCGCGCATAATTCTTTCTCGATTTTCAGCATCAGTTTTTTATCATCAAAGTTAGCTAAATTTATCCGGACATTAACTGCGGCAGTACTTACTGCTGCCTCAAGTAAAACTGCAGCTACTGCCACATCACTTATTAGATTACGATTGCCTTTTTTGATTAAAGGTGGACAAAGTTTAAGTGCATCAAGAGCTAGCCAACAAACCGAAAGAGGGATTTTTAATGACTGTTTTATATTTTTGCTCTTATAGGCTTCGACATCTTGATCAACTAAATCTAGGAATGCTTTGCGCAATTTTTCAGAACTATTAAGAATTTTTTTAAGCTCTAATTCATAACCAGAATATTTTGGTTTACCAATAGTAAAATTTACCACCATTGAAATAAGCGCAGCCCCCATTGCCGCAGACAATGCTGCAGCAGATCCGCCTCCCGGAGTAGGCAACTTTGCTGCTAAGTCGTCTAGGTATCGTTTAAGAGATAAATTTTTATACATAATTTTAGTTCTGTGTAATGTTAGATGTGTAAAGTGTAATGTGAGTTTAATGGTTTATTGTGTAATGGAAAAACCTATTTGCTTGGTATTTCCTTTACACATAGTTTCATTACACCAGCATTACACATTACACAATCCACATTACACAAATCACGATAATCCTACAACATTACCCTTACTATCCAGATCCATCTTCTCACCTGCCGGATGACTTGGAAGTCCGGGCATAGTCTGCATTGTTCCGCATAAAGGATAAAGAAAACCAGCGCCTGCCGAAAGCCTGATATCTCTTACCGGCAGCGTAAAACCGCTTGGCCTACCTTTTAAATTAGGATCATGTGATAACGAAAGATGTGTCTTTGCCATACAGATCATTAAATTCCCAAAGCCGCGCTCGGTAAAACTTTCAATCTTCTCTTCGGCAAGAGGTGCATACTCAACATCTTTTGCCCCGTAAATTTTTGTTGCAATAGTATAAATCTTATCTTTAATAGGCATATCAAGCGGATAAAGACAACTAAACTTCTTTTTCTCATCAGATGCAGCTACAACGGATTTAGCTAGTTCTACTCCGCCCTTTGAACCCATTCGCCATAAACGGCTTTCATCACAAGCATACGCACCAAATTCAAGCGCTTTTTTACGTACAAACTCAATCTCTTTATCGGTATCTGCGTCAAAACGATTTACCGCCACTACCACCGGAATTCCAAACTGCTTAATATTTTCAATTTGTTTAGCAAGATTTACGATTCCTTCTTCAATTGCCGGAATATTTTCAGTTAATAATCCTTCATCAAGAGGTTTACCTGCTATAATCTTAAAATGTCCGCTATGGGCTTTAAGCGCTCGGATAGAACAAACTAACACCGCCGCATCCGCAGCTAAACCACTTACGCGGCATTTAATATCAAAAAATTTCTCTGCCCCACAATCTGCTCCAAAACCTGCTTCTGTAACCACAAAATCCGAACAAGCCAAAGCAATCCGATCGGCAATAATCGAGCTATTACCATGAGCAATATTAGCAAATGGCCCGGCATGCACAAAACAAGGAGTATTTTCAATAGTCTGTATTAGATTAGGTTTGATCGCATCTTTTAAAAGCACTGCCATTGCTCCATCTACTTTTAAATCAGCAGTAGTTACGGGCCTACCGTCGGTAGTCTCAGCAACAATAATCTTACTGATCCTTTGACGCAAATCTTTTAAATCCTTAGAAAGCGCTAAAATCGCCATGATCTCCGAAGCTACAGTAATATCAAAACCGCTATCCCGCGGTATACCGTCATTTTCTGTACCCAAGCCAATTTTTATATTACGCAAAGCCCGGTCGCTGACATCCATTACCCTGCGCCAATAAATCTTATTTAAGTCAATGCCTAGCGTATTCTTTTTAAAGATAGAGTTATCTAAAACTGCGGAAGCCAAGTTATGCGCCAGGCCAATTGCGTGCACATCACCGGTAAAATGCAGGTTAAACTCCTCCATCGGAAGCACTTGAGAATAACCTCCGCCGGCTGCTCCCCCTTTTATTCCAAATACCGGGCCAAGAGATGGCTGACGGATACAGGCGGAAGTAAATTTTCCGATTCTATTTAACGCCATGGATAAACCTATAGTAGTTACGGTTTTTCCTTCGCCTAAAGGCGTAGGAGTAATAGCGCTTACTAAAATGTACTTACCTCTTTTACGGGATTTTATTTCTTTTAGAATGTCGAGATCGATTTTGGCGATGGATTTGCCGTATGGAATAAGATATTTCGATTTAATTTTTAACTTGCGGGCGATTTTTTCAATTGGGAAGGTTTTAGCTTTCTGTGCGATTTGGATATCAGACAACATATCTTTTTCCCTCGCTAGATAGGCGAATCAAATGCGTTTTTGATAACCCTTATCGGCTCAACCTGATTAACTTCAATGCAAACAACATCAAAACGACAGTTACAATCTAATTTTTTCTGTGACTTCAGGTAACACAAAGCCACTTTCGCAATATGGCGTTGTTTTACCGCATTAACTGCATCTTCAGGCAAGCCAAAATTACGGCTTGAGCGCGATTTTACCTCAATAAAACAAATTATTCCGCGATCTTCTGCGATTATATCTATTTCACCTAAGCGCGTACGATAATTACGCTTCAGAATCTTGTAACCTAAATTGCTTAAAAACCGCGCTGCTTCTTCTTCATGAAGGCTGCCCTTACTACGCGTGTGCAAGGCCATTCAAGAAACTTCTACGATGAATTATAGAAACACCGTATTTAATTAAATTTTGGCGATGCAAAAGAGTACCGTACCCTTTATGCCGTCTAAAGCCCCATTGCGGAAAAGCCTTATCGTAAATCTCCATGATCCTGTCTCGCGTAACTTTAGCCACGATAGAAGCAGCGGCAATAGATTTTGAAAGAGCATCACCATCAATAATAAAACTCTTATCTGCTTCTATTTTTACAGGAACTTTACCGTCAATTAGTATATGAAACTTTTTTCCTAAAATTTGAGGATATTTAGAAAGCAGGCTGCTAACTGCTATCTCCATCGCTCGCGCAGTCGCCTGTAGAATATTAATCCGGTCAATTACAGTTTCACTTACCAAGCCTACCCCAAAAGGACAAGCTTTAGTAATAGCAAGATATGCAACTTCGCGATTTGCAGAGCTTAATTTCTTGGAATCATCAATCCGGCAGGAATCTTTAAAATTTCCCAAAACTACGGCTGCGGCAACCACAGGCCCAGCTAAAGGGCCACGGCCCGCCTCATCAATACCAATGATAAAATCGTAACCTTGTTTCCGAAGTTTATGTTCAAAACTTAATGTTGCGTGCACAAAGACACCTGCTTGCAGGTTAAGTTTTAGGCTTTTACTTCTTCTTCCCGTGCTACGCCGGTCTCGATTTTAGTAGCGCGTTTTCCGATTCTACCGCGAAGATAATACAATTTTGCGCGTTTTACTTTTCCCGTATGTATCACTTCAATACGCTCAATGCTCGGAGAATGCGCCATAAATACGCGCTCTATTCCTTCTCCGTAAGAAACCTTGCGCACGGTAAAATTAACATCTACACCGTTACCGCACTTAGAAATAACCACGCCTTCAAAAGGATGCAATCTTACCTTGTCTCCTTCCGGAATACGGGTAAAAACCTTAACGGTATCTCCCACACCAAAAGCAGGAATTCCTTTTTTTAGATTAGCCTGTTGAACTATTTTTAATTTGTCCATTAGAACTTTCCCCTTTCCTCTCTTTTTCTTTCTTTTTTCGCCTTTTGCGAATCCGCCTCTGGCGGAAATAAATCCGGACGCTTACGTTTAGTCAACTTTAACGCCGCTTCTTTTCTCCATTGAGATATTTTTTGATGGTCACCGGAAAGCAGAACCTCCGGTACCGGCCACCCCCTAAAATCCGCGGGACGGCTGTATTGCGGATACTCTAATACATTACCTTCAAATGACTCAAAATTCAAGGAATTTTTATCACCTAACACTCCAGGAAGCAAGCGCGTTATAGTATCCACCAAAACCATTGCCGGTAACTCTCCTCCGGTTAAAACATAATCGCCTATAGAAAGTTCTTCATCAACCAAATATTGGCTTACCCGCTCATCTACTCCTTCATAACGGCCACAGATTAAAATCAAATGTTTTTCTTTAGATAATTTTTTAGCTAATTTCTGGTTTAAAGTTTTACCTCTAGGGCTCATTAACACAACCAAAGGCTTGCGAATTCGGATTACGGGTAACGGGTTACGGGTAACGGGTTTTTTCGTATCCCGTATTATACTTTCCACCGCTCTAAATATCGGCTCAGCCTGCATCAACATTCCTGATCCGCCTCCAAAAGGCCGATCATCAACTTTATGATGTTTATCAAGGGTAAAATCTCTTAAATCATGCACCTTAATGGTTATTTTCTTCTTTTCCTGCGCGCGCTTTAAAATAGATTCCTCAAGCACAGGCTTAAACATATCAGGGAATATAGTTATGATATCAATGCGCATATTTTGTCAAAAATTCCTTTTTAAATTCTAGAAACCTATCTTTGCTAATTGCTTCTCTAATTTGCCGCATAAGATTAAGATAAAAATGGATGTTATGCAACGATACTAGCCTTAATCCAAGCGCCTCTTCAGCATTAAACAAATGCCTCAAATACGCACGGGAAAAATTTTTACAAGTGTAACAATCGCAAGCTGGATCTAAACTGGTAAAATCTTTAGAATAAACTGCATTGCGCACAATAATTTTTCCTTGGCTAGTAAATGCCGTGCCATTCCTTCCATAACGAGTAGGAATTACACAATCAAACATATCTACCCCTAAACCAACTGCTTCAAGGATATCTTCCGGCATTCCCACACCCATAAGATAACGCGGCTTATCCTGAGGCAAATGCGGAGCTGTTACAGAAACAATATTACACATTAACTCCTGTGGCTCTCCAACAGAAACTCCTCCTATAGCATAACCTTCAAAACCAATTTCAACAATACGCTGAGCGCACTCTTTGCGCAAATCATCATAAGTTGCACCTTGAACTATTCCAAACAATAGTTGTCGTATTTCGTTATCTTTTTTACCATTGACCATTGACCATTGACCATTGACCGCTTTTGACCTCTTTGCCCACGCAATCGTCCGCTCCATCGCCTGCTGCGCATGATCTTTAGCACAAGGATAATGCGCGCATTCATCTAAAGGCATCATGATATCGCTTCCTAGAACCTGCTGGATCCTAATTACCTCTTCAGGGGTAAGCATGATTTTCTTACCGTCAATATGCGATTGAAAAGATACTCCCTCATCAGTTATCTTACGCAACAAAGCCAAGCTAAAAATCTGATATCCCCCTGAATCCGTAAGTATCGGTTTATCCCAAGAGATTAATTTATGCAACCCTCCGGCTTTAGCTATAATCTCTAACCCCGGCCTTAAATAAAGATGATAGGTATTACCTAAAATAATCTGCGCGCCGCTTTCTGTCAACTCTCCGGGCGAAAGAGTTTTTACCGTCCCCTGCGTGCCTACCGGCATAAAACAGGGAGTTTCAATCAAACCGCGAGAAAGACAGAGTTTACCTGTCCGCGCATCACTTGATTTATCTTTATGGATGAATTCAAAAATTTCTGACATAATTTATTAGTAGTTAATTTTATAAACTAAAATTCTTCCTGCGCCGTGTTGCATCTTTTTTTCATAAAACAGCTTAAAATGCTTTAAACCGCTTCCTTCCAGGTAATAAAGACGCGTAAGCAAAGATTGCACAAGTTTTACATGGGCGACAACCATCCTATATTTATCTTCATCTTTATTTTTAATTAAAATAGCGGCGATATTTTGATCGCCATTAACTAACTGCTCTCTTGTATTGCCATCTTGATAATAGATAATCTTCCCCGGTAAAATCCAGGCATTACTTCGGTAATCATAGAAATAAGTTTCAAAGGTAGCAGGATCTACCCATAAACTTTTATCAAAAAATATCAAGCCATCCATTCCTTTGGATCCCTGCGATTCTCCATAAAAAGGCAGTCCCGGAAAAAATTTAGAATCATCCTTTATGCTATAATTATAAATGCTGCTAAGCGAATCTATAAACGTTTTATCAATCATCAAATAAACCGGCCTTAGTCGGTTTTGCCCTGGATTTAACAGTTTTATAATTTTAACTGCTTCCTCTTCATCGCTTGAACATAAAACCTTGGCTAACTGATGGGATTCGGAGGAATTATTCATGTCTGCGTCTAAAATAACCCCCCTTCCAGAATAAGTTTTTATCCAGCCACCGAAATTCCACCAAGAATAAATAACAGCATCTTTTTCAGTATTTATTTTAATTTTAGAAAAAACATCCGCAAAGTCATTATTCATCAAAGGAAGAAGCGCACTAGAAAAATTAAAACCTCTGGTTAAAAACAACGGGACAACTAAAATACAAATTAACAGAAAAATAACTTCTTTCTTAAATAAAACAGTTTTTTTATACTGATTCAAAAATCTTTCAAGAAAATAAACTCCTTTTTCTAAAATTAAACCAACTATTAGAGTTACCGGTAAAACTAATAACATATTAAATTTTTCTGTATATTTTGATAATAAAAAAACAATAATAATCCATAAAGAAAACAATAGCCCGATAAATTTTTTTCCTCCTCTGTCTTCTCCCCTGCTAAACAAAACTAACCTTATGCAAAAGAAAGAAGAAATAAGCAATACCGCTTGCCCTCCTAAAGAAAAAATTAACTCATTAAGAAAAAATACGTTAGGATTATCTGCCTTGCCAGCAAACTTTAACCACCCCAGAATAGGCATTAAAAGGCTTTTTGTTCCTAAAAAAATTGCCACGAATAAAAATGAGGTTGTAAAAAATATTAAAGACACATTAAGAAATACTCTAAAGTTAACATTAAAATCGTTATCTTCTTTACGGGAAAACAAAATCAACAAATACAAGAATAACGTAACTAAAATTAAATCTAATAAAATCCACCAGACCTCAGAAATAAAAGAAAATAAACCAATAGAAATTCCTGCGCCTATAATTAATATAGTTCTGCCAATTGTCGTTAAACGCGTGTTAAAACTTAAAAAAATCAGGTAAGTTATAAGTAAAGAAAAGAAAATATTATACGGCTCAAGGCCTGCCCAACCAACTGTAGTTTTACTTAAAACCACAGGAACAGACCAAAATGTAAGAATTACAAAAAAACCACCGATATTTATACCCCCCATACCTAAGGTTTGTAAAAAATAAAAAAGTAATACTAACGTCAGGGCCATTATAAAAAGCGGCAAGTAATACGCAACCTTAACGGGTAATTGATAACCTTCGTATCCTAAAATATAGGCATCTTTTTTTTCATCCTGCCAGTAAGACTTCGTAGTTTTTTTCTGATCATCAGAAAAACTATCTGCAGAAAGCAAAAAAGCAGGCAAAATTCTTAAAAACAAACTTACTGCTAAAGCAACAACTAACAAGATAAAATTTACTTTTTTAATTCTAAACATAAAACTCCTTTTTATTTCCAGTCTATAGAATAAAGCTTATAAAAGAGCCAGTCATTATCTTTTAATTTTTCTTTAATAAAAATTTTGTAGTATTTTAATCCTTCACCGTTAAAAAAATACAGCTTAGTAAAAACAGAATCTGCTGCCAATTCGTCTAAATAGACCAGAAGATATTTATCTTTTCCATCATTTTTCACAAGTACTACGGAAAAATCTACAGTATTTTCTAAAAATTTCTTTTCTTTTATCGTGCCATCTTCCAGATATATTAAGCTCTTGGGATATTTCCAACTACGACTTTTTCCGTCATAGCAATAAACATTTTTCTTGTCCAAATCCGCCCAACATCCATTAGAAAAAAATATTTTGTTTGACTCCCTGCGTATCTGAGCCTGCTCTGCGTACGTACTAAAAACTTTCGAAATCCACAACGAAGCTTTATCCGGGTTAAAAGACAACAACTCCTTATGCAGGCCAGACGCATCCTTAAAAGAATAGCCATACTTACTCTGTAGTATCCTGATGAAATCAATGGTTTTATCTTTTTTAAACTCTTCATAAATTTCAGCCTTTTTGAAATTCCAATTACCTAAAAATGATATCGCATTAAGTTTAGACGCTAAAGTCGGGTCAAATAAAAAATAGGCTTTTTTTGGATTATGAGTGCTGAGAATAATTTTATCTATTTGATCGGTTTTTGTTAAATATTTTGTAAGGAACTTGCGGGCAGAATCCTTATCAAGTAAAATTATATCACTTAAGATTTCAAGGCTTTTACGCTTATCAAATCCTAAGCTACAAAGATCCTCGAAAGCCATGTTAGAGCCAGAGTTAAGCATGCGCAATATCCCATAAGACTCCTGCTCATCTCTAGCCAACATCGCCCTGCCCATCCAATAAGCAATAGGTGTATTCTGCGTTGCGCCATCAAATATTACAGGCCTATCCGCTATAGCTTTAAATAAATGCCCAAAATCCCACCAACTATTGATAATTGAGCCCTGCGGAGTACTTGCTTTTATCTTTATAAGAAAACTCTCGAAATCCCTGTGCATCATTGGAACAACTCTACTGCTGTAAATATAAGCATTTCCCCAGAATAAAAAAACCATCGTCATAAATAAGATAATCATTAAAACAATTTTTTTATTAATTTCATTAAACCGTTTGATTTTAAGTCCGCTCAGAAAATAATATATCTTTTCAAGGCCTAAGCCAAACGATATGGAAATTGGCATTACAAGCATAATTTCGAATCTCGCAGCTGATTGGGAAACTAACAAAAATACAAAAATCCAGACAACAAACAACATTACCGCAAATTGGCGGTGTAAATCAGCATCCGAACTTTTTTTAAAAATCGTAAGAAACAGATACCACAGGCTGACAAAAAGCAACAACATCCCGCCTGTCCCATTTATAATTGAGACAAAAGGCATTTTTCTTAATTCTTGCACGGTGAGAAACGTATTCGGCCAAAAATTATTAATAGTTAAATTTTTAGTGTAAAATAAATTAATTAACCCGACAAAGAAATTTTTGAATACACCCCAGCCAGAGATTAAACAAACTAAAACAGACGAAAATAGAATAAAAATCAGGAATGATTTTACAGGCTCCAGGACTTCTATTCTTTTATCGGTTTTATTATTCATGTATAAATTAAGCAAATAATACAGGCCGGAAAAAATTAAAATATCGAAAATATACCACCAGCCATCCCAGGTAAAAGAAAAAAGCGCTATACTAATCCCGGTTAAAAAAGCAAATAATATCTTTCTTTTTAATGAAAAACCCGGATTTATGCTTAAATAAAATAACCAAACTGTCAATAAGGAGAATAAAATCACGTAGGGGTCAGTATCAAACCATCCTGCCATGCTCCTGCTAAGTAAAATAGGGGATAACCACAAAGTTATACTTGCAAAAAAACCGGCGATATTAAGATGATTTTTACTGATACTGGAGCATAAATAAAACAATATAACCAATAAAAAAGCGGTAATTAGCACCGGTAAATAAAAAACTACACTTATCAAAGATACTCCGGGAACTAACAACCGAATAAACTTATAAATATAAGCGCTAAGGTAGACATGAAAATTTTTATGCATGCTCACTCTAGCCTGGAATCCCTTAGGTGCTAGCATATAATCATCATAATAAATTTTATTTTTACTGCTTGTTTCTATTTTTCCGGTTTGGACTAAATTCCTGGTCAATCTAAACCAATGGTAGGGGTCAATTTCAAGCAAATACGTCTGGCCGCGATCATCTTGCCAATAAGACTTAAATTCTTTTTGTTTATTTACAACCAAATCTTTAATTTTATTTTTTTCGTTCTTTTTCTTATCATCTAAGATTTTTTGCACTAATATATTTTTCTCATCCAAAGAAACTAAACTATCGCTGCTATTACTTACTTTATTGTAAGCATCTAAAAACAGCTCTTGATTAACTTTACCAACCGCCATATCTTTTGTAAACGGCAGCCAACCAGGCAGTATTCTAAAACCAATATTCACAACAAGAATTACTGCCAGAAAAACTAAATTTATATGTTTTGTTTTAAGTTTCATGTTAAAAACATGGCATCGCCATAGCTATAAAACCGGTATTTTTCATCAATCGCTTTCTTATAAGCTTCCCGCATAAGTTCCATCCCGCCAAAAGCAGAAACCAACATAAGAAGTGTGGTGCGCGGCAGGTGAAAATTAGTAATAAGCGCATCGGTAAACCTAAATTTATATCCCGGATAAATAAAAATTTCTGTAGATCCGGAAGCCTTACCTTCTGCGAAGCTCTCAAGAACACGGCAAGCAGTTGTACCTACGGCAATAACCCTGCCGCCATTATTCTTAGTGCGGATAATTTTTTCTTCTGCATCCTTACTGATGAAAAAATCTTCCGCTTCCATACGATGGCACATTATATCTTCATCCTTTACCGGCTTAAATGTGCCCCATCCGACATGTAAAGTTACAAAAGCAACCTGAACACCATTTTTTTTTATTTTTTCAAGAAGGCCGGTAGTAAAATGTAACCCTGCGGTAGGAGAAGCCACAGCGCCTTCTATCTTAGAATAAACAGTCTGATAATCAAGATCGTCAGTTTCACAAGCAGGACGCTTAATATACGGCGGTAAGGGAATAACCGCGTACTTACGAATAAGTTCTAAATCTGAGCTAGAAAATGATATTTTATTTTTTCCTACAATTTTAGCAGAAAGAGCTCCCTCGTTAAAAAATATCTCCTCTTTCTCTTTTAACCTTCCCGGCCTCAATAATGCTTCAAAAACAGGGCCTTTTTCCTGCTTAAGTAAAAAAACTTCTACCTTACCTCCGCTTTTACGCCGGCCAAAAAGCCTACACTTAACCACCTTCGTATCATTAAGCACCAGGAGATCTCCCGGACGCAGATATTCTAGTATATTACTAAAAATATCCTGGTTTAAATCTCTATTTAAACGATTTACTACCAGAAGCCTTGCCGCATCGCGCTCTTTAAGCGGATGCTGAGCAATCAGTTCCTTAGGCAAATTATAATCGAAGTCAGATAGTTTCATAAGTCGTCTTTTTAGGGACACTTCTTACAGGGACATCTCTTGACAGGCAAATTACTTGTTAAGAGATGTCCCTAACGTTAAGAAGTGTCCCTGACACTCAATACGCCGTACTAATTTATTATTTTAAATTTGTAATCTCCGCGCCCGGATAATAATATTGTAAAATCTTGTGATAATCAAACCCGGCTTTCGCTTGAAAATATGCTCCCCACTGGCACATTCCCACTCCATGGCCCCAGCCTACACCTTCAAAAACAGCATCTTTTCCCACTACCTCTACGGTAAGATGAAGGCTCTTTATATAATTCGGCCCAAGTGCCGCACGCAGATTTTTAGCAGAAATATCTACGGGGTTACCTTCGCTTGTAATCCGTAAATTAGCGGCTCTAGAGGAAGCAGTTTTATCTAATATAGCCATAGATTCAATAGGGCCTGTTTTAATTCCGTAATCAAGAAGCTTTTCTCTAATTTTACGCAGAGAAAAACTCGCTTGCCAATAATAATGCGGAGAGTTTGTGCAATAATTACAAACTACTCCTTTTAACGGCGCTATATCTATACTCCATAGAACCGAGGCATCTTCAGTATGGCCTCCGCAACAGGCATGGTAATAAGTAGGAAACCCCTGGCCGTTAAAATCTAAAACTTGTCCACGCGTCTCTCCAACTGCTTTGTTGGTACGATAACGCTCAGAAGTTTTCCCGCCGTAAACTTGCGAATAAATATCTGCGGTGAGATCATAATCTTTATTTACAGGGTAATTGACCTGATAAACGGCATAACTTCTACTTACCACTGCTTGAGCCTTCAGGGCCTCAAACGGCCAATAATGCGAAACTTCATGATATAATATGCCTTTAATATAATCTTCAAGACCCAGATGATTTACAGCTAAAAGCTTACCCGATGTTTGCAAAATAAACTCTATATCCCCTCTAAAATAACGATTATCAAGAGCTAACGAACTTAAATTAGCATCAGTACGAATTCGCAGGCGCTTAATAGGAAAAAATTTTCCTCCTACAAAAATACCTCCTTCCCCAATAGCAACCGCGCTATTTAGATCTTTACCGCGCAAAAGAATACGTTCGGCTTGTGTATCTTCTATTTCATATAGACCTCGAATTTTAAGTTGAACGGAAGAAAAATCGCGATTTACCGCAATCCTTACCTGGCTAGATTCTTGAGCATAAAGATTGACTAATAATCCGATGCTACAGAAAAAAATTACCAGAAAAAATTTTCGCATACTTACCGCTTAAACCTTTCAACCTCTGAATAAATACAACCACAGTAGTTTTGACAATAAATACCTTGCTCTTTTGCTTCCTGATGCGCTTTGCGAAATCCAGGACGAAAATCCGTATAATAAAACTCTACCCCTACCTCTTTTGCAACATCCTCTCCTATATCCTTAATTGCTTCTTGATTTTGATATGGACTAACTAACAAAGTGGTAGAAAAATGGCTAAAACCTTTATTTTTTGCCTCTAGTGCGGTCATGCCCAAACGCAGTTTCCAACATATACGGCAGCGGCGTTCCGGGTCTTCTTTTAGATATACAGCGCGGAAAAATTCAGCAGGCACATATTCAGGCACTTGCACCTGCATCTTATTATCTTCTGCCCATTTAATCACCGCTTCTTTTCTGCGCTGATATTCACTTAAAGGATGAATATTCGGATTATAAAAAAATCCCTCAACCGAAAAACCCTGCTCGCACAAATAGCGGTAAGGATAAATCATGCACGGAGCACAACAAGTATGCAAAAGTAATTTCATAATAGGTTGCAATGTCACAAAACCAAAGTGTTAAATTTCTTGTGTAATTCTGCTCATATTAATAGATTTTCCAGGTCAACGTCTGCCTGGACAATTTTGCTCGGGAACGCTCGCTTTTTCCCGGCGTGAAAAAGCTTCGCTCGGGGTAGGCTGCGTCGCTCTCCTATATAAGTAAAACGAAGGGAACCATGCCCGCTCCTTGCCTACACGTCCCGCTCAAAAGTTGTCCAGTCACCCGTTGACTTATAATATATATAATCTCCTGTCAATTCTAGCGAGCGAATGTAGATTTTAGCCAATGCAGCTTGAGCAGTGAGGGCATCCCAAGGCCACAGAGTGGCAATCTTGGGATGGCTGATATTGTCTGAGCCCCGCCGCCAGAAAGCGGCGGGGCGAGTTCATCAGCCACCGAGATGCGAAAGATCATTGGCGAGCCCCGAAAGGGCAAAATCTACTTGAGCGAGCAGAATTGATAGGAGATTATATAGTAGAACTAAGTGCACGGCAAAAATAATCCAGCACGAAAGTACAATATCCTGAAGGCATAATTTATAAGATTATTCCTTAAACAACTCTTCTTGTTTATCTTTATTATAGGTTAACCCGAAGTGCTCAAAGGCAAGCTTGGTTGCCAGGCGGCCGCGAGAGGTACGTTTAAGGTATCCAGTTTTCAAAAGATACGGCTCGATAGTATCGGTAATAGTATCCACTTCTTCGTTAAGGCTGGCAGCAAGAGACTCTGCGCCAACAGGCCCTCCGTCAAAAGAAGTAAGAATGAGTTTAAGCAGTTTCCGGTCCAGCTCATCAAACCCGGCTTTATCAATACCCAAATCGCTAAGTGTTTTTTTTGCCCCCTCAAGAGTAATTTTTTTTACTCCTAGAACCTGGGCATAATCACGCAGGCGCCTTAAAAGCCGGTTAGCAATACGCGGAGTACCGCGGCTTCGCCGTGCCGTTTCTTCTGAAGCATCGGTATCAATTTCTACACCGAGCGTCTTTGAAGAAGCTGTAATAATTTTGGATAGGTCTTCGAAAGGATAAAAATCAAGGTAACAGAATATTCCAAAACGGCTACGCAGCGGAGAAGAAAGTAATCCTGCGCGAGTAGTAGCGCCCACCAAAGTAAAAGGTTTTAAATTAAACTTAATGGTTTTTGCGTAAGGCCCTTTATCAATCACAAAATCAATCTGAAAATTTTCCATTGCAGGATAGAGAAACTCCTCTACCACCTTTGATAAACGGTGTATCTCATCGATAAAAAGAATATCGCCTTTTTCCAAATTTGTCAGGATTCCTATAAGGTCACCGGCGCGTTCAATGGCAGGCCCTGAAGTAGCGGTTATTTTTGTTCCCATTTCATGGGCAATAATATGTGCAAGGGAAGTTTTTCCTAATCCGGGAGGGCCGCTTAAAAGCACATGCTCTAAAGGTTCCTGACGCTGCTTTGCAGCAGTAAGGCATACTTTTAAATTTTCTATTGTTTCCTTCTGGCCTACAAAATCACCCAGTTGTTGCGGACGTAAAGATAGGTTTAATACAACCTCTTCCTCGGTTTCCTGGGCTTGGCGAAGGTAAAGATTCTCATCCTGCAGGCCAGGTTCTTTTGGGCTATTCTTTAAGAGCTTCTTGGTTATCTCTTCGGCCATAAGGTAAAATATTATTGATATTGCGGCTAATCTCTATTTCTCCGAAAAGGCCTTTCTGCTGGGCAACAATTTCCTTCATGCGGATAAGCTCTAAGGTTGATAGAAATATTACCACTATTTCAAGCTTATTTTTTGCACGAGTAAAAAGCTCAAAGATTGATACTGAAGGCCGGATAAGCAAAAGATGCAATATCTCGTGAATTTTCCCTTCAATGCTGAATTCATCTTTAATTACTTCATAAAAAAGCTCTCTGGGGATATCCTTCATTGCCTGGGAAAAAGCATTGATAAGGTCAAAAATACTTGCCTCAAAATAAACCTCTTGTTTTTGCTCTTTCTCATCTACTTCAGAAACCTTTTCTTGTATTTTAGGGCGCGTAAAAATATCTCTTTGCTTCTGTTCGCGCTCTTTAAGCGTCTGCGCGATTTCTTTAAATTTTTCATATTCAAGTAATCTGCGTATCAATTCCGCACGCGGATCTTCTTGAAGCTCTTCCTGCGCAGTCTCGACGATCGGAAGAAGCATCTTTGATTTAATTTGCATAAGGGTAGCTGCCATTACTAAAAATTCACCCGCGATATTAAGATCCATCAACCGCATCAATTCCAAATACTGTAAGTACTGTTCGGTAACTTTTGATATCGGAATATCATAAACATTGAGGTGATCTTTTTTAACCAAATATAACAATAAATCAAGCGGGCCTTCAAAAATCTCAAGCCTTATTTTATAACTCATATGCCTATTGCCTCTTTTACTTCCTTCATGGTGTTGCTTGCAAAATTGGAAGCATTTTCTCTTCCGGCTTCTAATATCTTTTTTATTTTGTTAGTATCCCCGGATAAAGCTTTACGCCGTTCGTGAAAAGGTTCCAGGGCTTTGATCAGGCCTTCGGCAAGTTGTTTTTTACAAGCAGTACATCCGGTTTTAGCATTCCTGCACCAATCAAAAACACTTTCTTTCATACTAGGGACAAAAGTCGCATAATATGAATACACATTACAAATATCAGGATGTCCTTTATCCATAAGTTTGATGCGCTTAGGGTCAGTAAACATATTTGAAATTTTTTTATTGATTGCCTCGGCAGTATCGGAAAGATTAACGGCGTTATCATAGCTCTTGCTCATCTTCCGGCCATCAAGGCCAAGAAGCCTGGGAACTTTAGTAAGCAGAGCCTGAGGATCAGGAAAAATCTCTTGCTTATAAAGGCCATTAAAACGCCTAGCGATTTCACGGGTCAACTCAAGATGCGGCAGTTGATCTTCACCTACCGGCACAGCGTTAGCTTTATATAAAAGAATATCTGCGGCTTGCAAAACCGGATACCCCAAAAATCCATAAGTATTCAGATTACGGGTCTCTACTTCTCTTAATTGTTCTTTATAGGTTGGGCAGCGCTCAAGCCATCCAAGAGGAGTAAGGCAAGAAAAAACCATATTTAATTCCAGGTGTTGGAAGACCTGAGATTGCACAAAAATATTTGATTTCTCAGGATCAAGGCCAGCGCAAAGCCAATCAATTACATTCTCGGTAATAAATTCACGCATTTGATGGCTACGCTCATAATCTCCCATAAGAGCATGCCAGTCAGCCACCATAAAATAACATTCATATTCATCCTGCAGCTTAACCCAGTTGTCCAGAGCACCAACCAGATGCCCAAGATGAAGCTTTCCCGTCGGCCTCATCCCGCTTAGTATGCGTTTTTTCATTCAAGTTTTCTGATAATTTTCTGCGTCTCAAACGCTTCAATAATATCGCCTTCTTGAAGCTGGTCAAATCCACCAATACTTATTCCGCATTCATAACCTTCGCCAACCTCGCGCACATCATCCTTAAAACGTTTAAGCGATGAGATCTTCCCCTCAAAAACCGGCTGCCCGTTACGCAAAACCGACACCGATGAACTACGCATAATCTTACCTTTTGTAACATAACTTCCGGCGATTATTCCGGATCTGGATAACTTAAATACTTTACGCACCTCAATCCTGCCTAAAAATATTTTTTTAAGTTTAGGCTCAAGCATCCCTTCGATCGCTGTTTTAATATCATTTGCTAATTCATAGATGATGTTGTAAGTGCGGACCTCAACACCCTCGCGGCCAATCAGATCTTTTGCCGGCTCATCAGCTTCGACATTAAAACCCAGAACCAAGGCATTCGAAGCAGCTGCCAAGATTACATCCGATGAATTAATCGCCCCCGCTCCTTCATGAATAATATTGAGTTTTATTTCAGTAGCTTCTATTTTTTCCAGAGTATTACGGATAGCCTCAAGAGACCCCTGTACATCTGCTTTAATTACAAGCTTAAGCTCTTTTATTTTTCCTTCTTTAATCTGAGAATAAAGCTCTTCGAGGCTTATTTTTTTAACAGAATGAATCTTTTCCTGACGAGCATGCTCCTGGCGCTTTTCAATTAATTCACGCGCTTTCTTTTCGTCTTCAATAACAAAAAACTGCTCACCTGCTGAAGGAATCCCGGACAAGCCCAAAATTTCTACCGGGACAGACGGCCCAACCTCAGTCATTGCCTGTCCATGATCATCAAACATAGCGCGAATCTTAGCATAATATGTATCTAAAACAATTGTTTCATTTAAGCGCAGAGTGCCATTTTGCACAAGTAATGTTGCAACAGGGCCTTTGCCTTTACTCATCTTTGACTCTAATACAATCCCTCGGGCAAGCCGTGCCGGATTAGCCTTAAGCTCAAGCATTTGAGCTTCAAGGATGATCATTTCAAGAAGATTATCTATTCCTTCCCCGGTTTTTGCAGAAACTGGAACAGCAATAGTTTTTCCTCCCCAATCTTCCGTTTTTAAATCTAAGTCCGCAAGCTGCTTTTTAACTTTATCAATATTCGCCTGGGGTTTATCAATTTTGTTCATCGCCACAATCAGCGATACTCCTGCAGCACGGGCATGATCAATAGCTTCCCGTGTCTGTGGCATAAGCCCATCATCTGCTGCAACCACAAGTACGACAATATCAGTAACACTGGCCCCTCTTGCGCGCATAGCAGTAAACGCTTCGTGTCCCGGTGTATCTAAAAATGTTATCTCACCGTGATCTAAAGAAACCCGATAAGCTCCGATATGCTGGGTAATGCCTCCATGCTCTTGCTCGGCAACTTTAGCTTTACGGATAGCATCAAGCAAAGATGTTTTGCCATGGTCAACATGCCCCATAAAAGTGACTACCGGTGCACGAGGTTTAAGCAAAGCCTGATCATCTACATCTTTATGTTCCTTAAGCAACTCTTCTTCATCAGATAAAGCTTTTTTTACCGTAACACCCAATTTAACGCAAAGCGCTGAAACAACCTGTTCATCTAAAAATTGGTTAATCCCTGCCATTATCCTCATATCCATAAACAGCTTGATAATGTAAGAACTTTTCTCCTGAAGTTTAATTGCTAAATCTTTTACAGTAATAGGAAATTTTAACTCAATAACTTTTTGTTCTACTAGTTTAGAGGCTACAGGAGGAAGCTCTATAGGAAGTTCTACGGCAACTTCTTTGGGAACGGGTACCTCTTTAATCAAAACTACAGCTTCTTCCTTAACTTCAGATAAAGGCTTTTCCTCATGTTTCTCTATAACGGAGGCCTTAGTTATTTTTTTACTTACAATAGCCTTACGCGGTGCGCGCAAAACTTTAGCTTTAGTAACCGTAGCTTTTTTCTTCTCAACTTCTTTAGCCGCTGCTTTATGAATAACCGTTTTCGCAGGAGCTTTTGTTTTAGTTTTCTTTTCCTTAATCATATTTTATTTTTTGACCAGCTTCTTTGCTTGAGCAATTAATTTTTCAGCTTTTTTCTGGCCAATTCCTTTCACCTGTGTTAATAGTTCAATATCTGCTTTAGCAATATCTGTCAAATTTTTAAAACCTGCTTCTTTGAGGCCTAGGAGAGTCTTTTCTCCTACTCCGTCAAGCTCATTAAGCCCCTTAGACTTATCTACTTTTGGAGCCTCAACGCTTGCGGCAGCTAATTCAATTTCAGCCGGAACCTCTGGCTTTACCTCTTCCTTAGCAAGTATCTCACGCGTACGAATATCCAGCTCCCAGCCAATCAGCTTTGAAGCAAGGCGCACATTCTGCCCGTGTTTACCGATAGCAAGCGAAAGCTGATCATTAGCTACGATTACCTGCGCCTTCATCTTTTCTTTATCTAATTTTATCTCCGCAATCTCAGCAGGAGATAAAGCAGCTTTCACGTATTCCCGGATATCTTCATGAAAACGCACAACATCAATTTTTTCGCCGTTAATCTCACTGACAATATTCTTGATCCGGTTACCGCGCATGCCGACACAAGCCCCCACAGAATCAACTTTTTCATTTTTTGAACAAACCGCGATCTTTGTGCGCTCCCCAGCCTGACGGGCAATTGATTTTATTTCAACTATTCCCTCATAAATTTCCGGAACTTCAAGCTCAAAAAGTTTTTTTACAAAATTGGGGTGGCTGCGCGAAAGTATTATTTGAGGCCCCTTTAATTCTTTTTTTACCTCTAAAGTAAAAGCGCGGATACGCTGGCCCTGGCGAAACTCTTCCCGCGGAGACTGTTCACGCTTAAAAATTATACCCTCTGCTTTACCCAAGAGATCAACGATGATATTTCCTTTTTCAAAACGATAAACTACACCCGATACAATCTCACCCACTTTTCCCTGAAATTCAATAAAAACAACATCTTTTTCCGCTTCACGAATCTTCTGAATAATCACTTGCCGCGCTACCGAAGCAGCAATCCGGCCTAAATCAAGAGAACTAATCTCTTTTTCATTTCTATAAGCCTTAAACTCTCCGGATATTTTGTCTAAATCAACTCTGATTTCTTCTCCGGGCTTAGTATCAATAACTTTACGCACTGCCGTTAATAAAGCCGACTGCACTGCCTCAATAAGAACCTCTTTTTTAATCCCTTTTTCCCGCTCAATCTGTTCTATTACTGCAACTAATTCCTGATTCATTGATTCCCCCTAAATTTGACCTATTCTATTAACTGTTTTCCTTTTCGAATATTGCTAAGCGCAAAATTTATACTGCGATCATCCTCCAATATACCCACTATTTCATCCGTTGTTACTTCACTTATAACGGCATCCCATTCTATTTTACCATTAACCTGCTCTTTTAGGAAGAACTTTACTTTCCTTCCGATACAACGCAAAAAATCACTGCGCAAGGTTAAAGGCCAGTCTAAACCGGGAGAGGAAACTTCAATCACATAGCTCTGTGATATAATATTTTTTTCATCAATAATTCCTCCTAATTCACGGTTAAAACGCGCGCATTCCCCAATAGTTATCCCACCATCAGGCCTATCCGTAATAATACGTAGGGTATTCTGATGATCCTGGAATATATAAGATAACTCAACTAAAACCGCTGCGTGCGCGCTTAAATAATTTTCTACAATTTCTTTTAATTCATTCAGCAAGCTTTCTCTATCCATGATTTTCTCCTGTGAAAATATTTGCTACAACACAGGTAGGGCAGGTTTAAACCTGCCCTACTTAATTAGCCCTAATATACGCCCCACCACTTCTGCGCTAGGAGATGAGATTTTTTCTCCTGTGCGGCGAACTTTTATTTCAAAGGCATTATTTTTTATCGCTTCTTTTCCTACAATTACCTGCACAGTACACCCAAGAAGATCCGCGTCTTTAAATTTTACTCCTGCGCGCTCATCACGATCATCTAAAAGAACCTCGATGCCTTCTTTTTCTAAAGATTTATACAGGTCGTCTGCCATTTTACTCATATTTACGTCAGCAGTATCTAAAACTAAAATCTCTACCGCATAAGGGCTGACTTGAGCCGGCCAGATTATTCCCTGCGCATCATGATTCTGCTCAATAATAGTAGGAATAAGCCTTGAAACCCCGATACCATAGCAACCCATAATAATCGGATGATTCTTACCCTGGGCATCAAGGAATTTTGCTTCAAGGATTTCGGTATATTTAGTTCCCAATTTAAAGATATGGCCTACTTCAATAGTATTAGTTTTTTTCTGTGGAGTATTGCATTTTACACAGCATGAGGCCATCTCTTCTTTATAGGATATGGTATGGCTGCATTTTGGGCATAACCATACGATATCTTCGCCGCTCTGCGCAGGGATCATAAACTCATGCGAAACTTTACCACCCATAACCCCGGAATCTGCAGAAACTGAAAGATACTTTAACCCCATACGGCTAAAAATATTTTGATATGCTTTATGCATTGCCTGATAGTTTTTATCAAGCCCTTCTTCATCTTTGTCAAAACTATAGGCATCTTTCATGATAAATTCACAGCAGCGTATCAGGCCAAAACGCGGCCTCATCTCATCGCGAAATTTAGTCTGGATCTGATAAAGTAACACTGGTAGCTGCTTGTAACTCGATACATAAGCTCGCAGGAGATCAGTAATCACCTCTTCATGAGTCGGCCCAAGACAAATATTTCTGCCGCGCCGATCAACAAAACGGATCATTACCTCTCCTATATCTTTATCTCTACCGGTTTTCTGCCATAATTCTTTTGGCTGAAGCGCAGGAAGCAAAACTTCGTTTGCTCCACAAGCATTCATCTCTTCACGGATAATTCTTTCAATATTATTTAAGACTTTTAAACCCACCGGAAGATAGGAATAAACACCTGCCATAAGCATACGCACAAGCCCTGAGCGCAGCATAAGTTGATGACTGATGGTTTCTGCTTCTTGCGGAGCTTCTTTTAATGTAGGAATTAAAGTTTTTGTCCAGCGCATTTGATTTTTCCTTACTGTCATTGCGAACCCCGAAGGGGTGAAGCAATCTTATTTTTTAGATTGCTTCGCTTCGCTCGCAATGACTTAATAATTTTAATAATTCATCAACGCAACGATCGTAAGAAACCTTGCGTAAAAGTTTTCCTTTTTTAAAAAGCACGCCTTGATTTTTCCCGAAAGCTATCCCTAAATCCGCTTCTTTGGCTTCTCCGGGACCGTTGACTACGCAGCCCATTACAGCAATGCTTGTAGGCGCGTATAGCGTATAGCGTTCGCCCGCCAAAGGCGGACAGGCGGATAGTTTTTTTTCAAGCTCTTTTACGATAGCAATTAAATCTACTTCGCATCTTCCGCAAGTAGGACAGCTTATAATCTCCGGGCCGAAATTACGTAATTTAAGCGCTTCTAAGATCGCCCTTGCTGCTTCTATCTCACGCGTAGGAGAATCAGTAAGTGAAATGCGAATGGTGTCACCTATTCCCTCATAAAGTAATGTCCCCACAGCGATACTTGATTTAATCGCTCCGCTAAACGGTAAACCTGTTGCCGTAACTCCTAGATGTAAAGGATAATCACAAACATTCGCCATCAACCGATACGCCTCCACTGTTTCCTGTACATCAGAGGCTTTAAGCGATATTACGGTGTCAAAAAATTTCATCTTCTCGACCATGTGTAGATATTTTGTTGCTGCCAACACCAAACGCTTTGGCATGGATAATTTTGAATTTACGCCTGATCCTTCAACAGAACCGGAATTTAAACCAATACGTAATGGTTTTTTTGCAGATTTTAACGCACTGATTACTTGAGCAACCTCATTTTTCTTATAAATATTTCCGGGATTAAGCCTGATTTTATCAGCTCCCGATTCAATTGATTCTATTGCCAGTTTCCAATGAAAGTGAATATCTGCCACAAGCGGAATAGTAATACTTGGTTTGATCTGCCTGATCGCCTTAGCATCGGCAGAATCTTTTACTGCCACGCGTACAATTTCACATCCTGCTTTAGCAAGCTCATTAATCTGGGCAATGGTTTTTGCAATATCGGCAGTCTTGGTTTTAGCCATAGATTGGATCGCTACAGGATGTCCGCCTCCAATAACAATATTACCAATCTTAACATTTCGTGTTTTTCTGCGCTTAATCATTAGTGAATAAATTTATCTATCTTATCTTTAAATATTCTTAAAAAATCATTATAAGTAGCAAAAATTGCCAGCGTAACCATCAAACTAATCCCTATGCGCGTAATAACTAACTCTGCTTTCTGGTTTAAAGCTTTTTTACGTATTTTTTCAATTCCCAAAAGAAATATATGGCCCCCATCTAATACCGGTAAAGGCAAGAGATTAAAAATTGCCAGGCTTATGCTTAGAACTGCTAAAAGCTGCACTAAAGCACCAACTCCTAAAGAAGCGGTTTTAGTAGTTACATAATAAATTCCTAACGGCCCAGACACAGAATCACGAAAAGACAATTTTCCGCTTACAATACGCCAAAGCGCTTTATAAGTAAGTATCGTTAAATCATAACTTTTCTTTACTGCAAGGCCAAAAGAAGTGATGGCACCATGACGGACTACTACGGTTTCATCAGACGGAGAAATCCCCAGCATCCCTACTCGCTTCTTTTCGCCTAAAATATTCTTTACTTCATTATTGGTCAAAGAAACATTTACTGATAAAATTTCCTCACCGCGTTTGAATTTTACCTCTACTGTTGATTTATTTTTAGATAAAATCTCATCCTGCAGCTCTTCCCATAATTTTATCTCTTTATTATCAATTGCCAAAATACTATCTCCTGCCTTTATCCCAACAGCCTCTGCGCCATAACCTTCAAGCACCTTTCCGACTTTAGTGGTAAAAGTTGGATAACCGAAAGTAAAAATCAACCAAAAACAAATTATCCCCAATATATAATTAGCTGCCGGCCCTGCTAAAACAATCAAAGCTCTTTTACCCGGGGCTTGAGCCAAATATTCCCTTTCCCCACCCTTAAATTCTGCGCGTTCGTCTCCTGACATCTTTACATATCCGCCGAGAGGAAAAACACTTAACGAATACTCGGTTTCACCTTTTTTTCTTTTTAATAGTTTTTTACCAAACCCAAGGGAAAACTCCTCAACTTTTACTCCGATTTTTTTAGCCACCCAAAAATGCCCGAATTCATGGATAACGATCAGAATTCCCAATACTAACAAAAATATTATTGGCGCAAACATTAATTTAACCTCCGATTATTTTTTTTGCCTCACAACGAGCCCAGTTATCTGCCTCAAGAATTTGAGGTAGGTCCGGATGCAGGAAATTTTTATGCCTAGTAAGCACCTTCTCAACAACTTGAGGTATCCCCAGAAATTTTAACTTCCCACGCAAAAAACAATCTACGCATATTTCATTAGCAGCGTTTAATACGCAGGGCATTGTACCTGCATCCTGCGCAGCTGTATAAGCAAGCCCAAGACAAGGAA
The DNA here is from genome assembly GCA_919902045.1 of Omnitrophica bacterium GWA2_41_15. Classification (GTDB taxonomy): domain Bacteria; phylum Omnitrophota; class Gorgyraeia; order Gygaellales; family Profunditerraquicolaceae; genus CAKKSP01. The sequence continues at coordinate 30,298 of CAKKSP010000021.1, forward strand.
ATTTTTTCATATCAGGTGCTGCAAAATTAAGGGATTTTAATTTAAAAAAATCTACAGGCTTGAGATTATTTGCCATCCGTTCAGGGTAAGTGAAAGCGTACTGAATAGGAAAACGCATATCAGTATCTGAAAGCTGGGCTAAAATTACCTTATCGCGAAACTCTACCATAGAATGTATTATAGCCTCAGGATGGATTACCACTTCTATATTCTGCGCCTTTACCTTAAAAAGATGCATCGCTTCAATTACTTCTAACCCCTTATTCATAAGAGTAGCAGAATCCACAGTGATTTTTTTCCCCATTTTCCAGCGCGGATGCTTAAGCACTTCTTTAACAGTTATTTTTTTAAGAGCGGCTGCACTTTTATCTTTTAGCGGCCCACCTGAAGCAGTAAGATAAATTTTATTTAAATAGCGGCTCTCCTGGCCTCTTAAACATTGCCAGATTGCCGATTGTTCACTATCAACCGGGATAATCAAAGATTTAAACTTGCGCGCTTCTTGCATCACCAGTTCTCCGCAGGCAACCAAAGCTTCTTTATTAGCAAGCGCTACGATTTTACCCTGACGGATTATTTTTAATAGCGGCAGGAGCGCCTGCGCCCCACTTATTGCCAAAAGCACCCGGTCAATGCGCTTATCTTCAAGCATGGCAAGTAAACCATCCATTCCCTCATAAACCTTAACATTAGATCGCCCTTTAAGCAGTTTTTTAAAACGCACAACAGCTGCTAAATCATTAATCGAGACGTATTCCGGATTAAACAACTTTACCTGCTTAGCAAGTAATTCTACATTAGCGCGCGTGCTTAGCCCCAAAACTTTAAATTCCCGAGGGAAATCTTTTAGCAGCTTTAAAGCACTTTCACCAATTGAACCGGTTGAGCCTAAAATTACGATATTCTGCATATTTATAATACTTTATGTAAGTACGCTACCAGGATAAAATAAAACACGGGAATAGCAAAGAGGAGGCTGTCTACTAAATCTAAAACCCCGCCGATTCCTGGAATAATATTACTTGAATCTTTTACCAGGCAGTCACGTTTCATTAAGGATTCGGATAAATCTCCTAATTGGCCAACTAACCCTATTAGAAATCCCATCAGAGCCATCTGCCAGGCAGGCAAGCCAATTAACGGCCTAAATGCCAAACCAACCAACGCGCTTGTAATTAATCCTCCGAGGGTCCCTTCTACTGTTTTATTCGGGCTAATTCTTGGAATCAATGGAGTTTTTCCAAACCAACTACCAAAAAGATACGCTCCGATATCCGCAGATTTTGTCATACTAAGCACTGCTGCCAAATAACCTATACCGTTTTCCATATAACGGATCTTTATGGCAAAACTTAAAGGCCATGCCACATACATCAGGCCAAAAAGAGTGGTAGCAATACCGACAGTAGCCCCGGAATTCTGCCGGCGCTTAAATTGCATCATAAATAAACATATGAGCGAACACACAAAAAGTAACAGCTCCCAGTTACGGGTAAGCTCAAAACGGCTAAGCACTGAAAGCGGGATTATTACACCTATGGTTATCCCAAAGTATTTATAGATCTCGATTTTTTTGTTTTCAAGCATAGTAAAATATTCATACAACCCTAACGCTACAAAAATCATTACCACAATCCCAAAAAACCAATCTACTACCGCGCTCAATGCAAAAAAACTTACTAAAACTATAGTACTTAAACTCCTTTTTAAAAGGCTAGACATCTTTAATTCGCCCCTCCAAATCGACGCTCTCTATTCTGGAATTCTTCGATTGCCCTGGCTAACCCTTCTGCGCCAAAATCAGGCCAGTAAACTTTTTCAAAATAAAGCTCAGCATAAGATAACTGCCATAATAAAAAATTACTGATGCGTTCTTCTCCGCTTGTGCGAATAAGCAGATCAGGGTCAGGTAACCCCGCTGTATAAAGATACCGGTTAAAAACATCAGGGCTAAGATCATTGATATTTTCTTTGCCTTCGATTACCTCTCCACACCATGCCTTGGCTGCATTGACTATTTCCTGGCGGCTTCCGTAATTAATCGCAACGACTACAGTCATGGCAGTATTTTTCTTAGTCTGCTCCTCGGCTTTACGCAGTTTTTTTATTAACTCTGGCGGAACAGGATCAACTTCACCGATAACAAGAAAACGAATATTTTTACGCTGCATATCTTTAACCTGGGAAGCAAGAAATCTATCAATAAGGCCCATGAGCACTTTTACTTCAAATTTAGGCCTGGACCAGTTTTCTGAAGAAAAAGCATAAAACGACATCACTTCAATTCCCAGGTCATTACCTGCCGTTATAATTTTACGCATGCTTTCTACGCCAGCGCGATGCCCGGCAACACGCGGCAGGCCGCGTGCTTTAGCCCAACGCCCATTTCCGTCCATAATAATAGCTATATGCCTAGGTAATTTTGTTTTTATCATAATTAAGCTTGTTTGCAAAAAAAATACAAAAAAACTCCCCTATGCATACTCTCCCAAACTTAAGCAGCATACTTAATAAGCAAAAACTACTGGTGCACCCGATAATCGATTTCAGGAAACAAATTGTCTTTGCTTTCAATATCAGCAAGCCATGATTCATCAATCGCATTAGACCTGATATCTTCGTAAAGCCGACTGAAACGCAGAATATGCTCTTTGGTACGTTTGACAGCGTAACTTGTGTGAGTCCCCGTACCAAGAATAAAAGCCCAATCGGAACTCTGCGCAAGCAAAAGTTCGCGAAGAGCCTGGTTAAGGGCACGCCGCAACACGCCGTTAGGATGGGTTTCTGAATAACTGCGGGCAAGTTCGGACATTCGTTCGCTGGCCTTGTGTAGATGGCGGTAAATCCAGTCATTGGGGCCTTGTAACCACATCTCACTGTAACCTTTCCATCCCCAGCTAGACATTGACGGCGTAACCACTTGGTTACGCGGATTTTCCGCCAGATACTCCGAAGGCGTAATCAAACGAATTGTTTTCTGGTCAAAATGAATTTTGCGAAAAAGATATTCCAGCCACATCGGGCCTTCATACCACCAATGCCCAAGAAGTTCAGTATCATAAGGAGAAATAATCAAAGGTTTTTTATGCATAAGGCCATACAAATACTCTACCTGTCTCTCCCGGTTAAACATAAAATTCCCCGCATGTTCTGCAGTCTTTTCACGAGCAAGAGCAGGTGAATAAGGCTGTTTCTCATCGCTTCCGGTAATGCGAAAATATTTTATCCCGGTATTAATACGTATGCCATCAGGATGAATATAAGGTTTAATATATTCAAAATCCAGATCAAAACCGATATCTCGGTAAAACTCCCTGTAACAATGATCTCCCGGATATCCTTCGACAGAAGACCAAACCTGCTTTGAAGATTCAAGGTCCCTGCCAAAACAGGCTACCCCGGACTTACAATACACCGGAGCGAATACTCCGTATTTAGGCCTGGGAGTTCCGTGCAAAACCCCGTGCGCGTCGGTAAAGAAAAACTTTATCCCTGCTTCACGTAAAAGCTCATCCTGCCCCGGGTAATACCCGCATTCAGGCAGCCATATCCCTTGAGGCTTACGGCCAAAAACACTCTCATAATGGCTTACCGCAACCCTTAACTGCGCGCGTACTGAATCACGATGAGTATCCATGAGCGGGAAAAATCCGTGTGTTGCCGCGCAAGTAACTACTTCGATTTTACCGGCGTCCTGAAAGGCCTTAAAAGCAAGAACAATATTTCCATGATAACGCTCAAATATTTCACGTGACCTGCAAAAATTATTCAGATAAGTTACTGCCAAGTGTTGAAATTCCGGCTGCCAACGGGTACGCTCTACTTCTTTATGCGCTAATTCAATCAACCTATTAATATGTTTTCTGTACCGATTTTCAAGAAGCGGATCTGAAAGCATGGATATAAGCGTAGGAGTAAGAGACATCGTCACCCGAAAATCAACCTTATCATGCATAAGCTTCTCAAAAGCATCAATAAGAGGGATATAAGTTTCGGTGATCGCCTCAAAAAGCCAGTCTTCTTCCAGAAAATTTTCGTGTTCCGGGTGGCGCACAAACGGCAGATGGCTATGCAACACTATACATAGATACCCTTTATTCATTAAATTTTCCTTTATTACCTGTTCGACCTACGCGGTCGAATTTTCGACCGCGTAGGTCGAAGAAGGTTATTTGGTTTCTCTGGTTACAATGGGAGTAATCACACGGTAATCAATATCATCGGCAGAATTTGCCTCAACCGGTATTACCTGTTTCCCGTCAGGAAGCGCAAATCTTAATGTAAATGTACCGTCGGGCCGTAGTTTTATTGCTTTTCCCTGAACCTTCACCTTTGCATCCGGCTCAGTCGCGCCATATACTATTAATTCAGTATTAACAATAAGCCAAAACTTGCGTTCTTTTGCCAGTTGTTTTTTTGCTCCGGTCGGGCTTGCCATTGAAGCCATGCCAGGAGAAGCAAGTATCCCCGAGAAGAGCTCTCTTTTTACGCGCTCCTGCCACGCCTTACCAATAGGGGAACTTTGACCTAGACCAAAACCCATACCATACAAACGGGCAAACATCTCTTCAGGAATCATCCATTCTTCTTCACCCGTTACCAAAGAAGGCCCATCAAGCGGAGTTAAAACAACGTTTGATCTCAGGAGCGTAATAAACCTACCATCAGCTAGTATTAGCCCCAAATCCACACACCATGAACGACCGGCTGCCTGTGCATTAATATACCAATTAGTTGCCGCTGGGTGTATTTCAATATCATAATAGCTGTGGGCATTACGGCCGTTAAATTTGATATGGCTTACGTCATAGACGCGTAACACTTTTTTGGCATGATATACCACGTCACCATATTCATGTCTTAATTTTTCAAAAAGTTCCCCCGTTGTCTCCCAATATGTATACATCCACCATGGGTCTCTTACCAAAAGTACAATCTTGTTTTCGTTATATCCCCCGGGAAGATCCTGCGGCATAGGCCTTGGAGAAGATTTTATAATTTCAGGAGTAGAAAATTTAGTCGTACCAACAGCTACTTCGCGGGCCCCGAGAATTTCATTTTTAAATCTTGATTCCGGCAAAAGCTCTTTTTTTCTGCTTTTTGTTTCTGTAACACGCTTTACTGCACTCCGGCCTCTTTTTACTTTGGTTGCTCGATCCTTGATGGCTTTGATTTTGTTTTTAATTTTACGCAGTATTGCCATTTTAAATCACCCCACTTTCCTAAAACTATTTATTTTTTTACCTGTTTTACTGCCACTAATGCTTCTTTAAGATCCTCTTCCAGGGTCAGCTTAAGTTTGGTCACTTTCTCTAATTCCTCATTTATACTTTTATTCACTAGTTGTTCTTGTAAAAGCACTTTTTTTGTAGAGTCTAACAGCAGCTTTTGTTCTTCCAACTCTTTATTAAGTTTGGTACTCGTTTCTTCGGCAGAACTAACTTTTTTTTGCAACTTCTCAAAACGTTCCTCTGCCTCAAGCCGGGAACTCATTTCACTATTCCATTTTTTTCTCATCTGCGCAGAATCCGAACATGACTTTACGGAGATGACCAATAAAAGCATCACCAAAACAGAGAGTATTAAAACTATGTTTATCTTAACTTTTCCGCCCATTTAATTCCTCCTTGCCCGGTGCTAAAAATATTATTTCAAATTCCCTTGATCCACGCCTTGCTTAACTTTTTTTGCCTCTTTTGCTTTGTTCGCAGGCGGTAAAATAACAATCTCTACGCGGCGGTTAAGTTGACGGCCTTCATTATTATCATTAGGAGCTACCGGTTGATATTCTCCGTAACCAATTGCGGCCAACCTCTTTGGATTTACTAATGCTTCCTCCTGCAAATAATGCAGAACGCTTACTGACCTAGCAACAGAAAGCTCCCAGTTGCTCTTCCAAGAAGAATATTTTATCGGCTCATTATCAGTATGGCCTTCTATACCTACTTTTAAATTCGGTACAGTATCCTTTAAAACAGTAGAAATCTTTTTTAAAATTGACAAGCACTCCTGACGAAGCTTATCTTTACCTGAATCAAAGAGGACATCGCCTAACACCGTAATTACAAGGCCACGCTCAAGCATCTGAAGCTTAACCTGCTTATCGCTAATCTCCTGGCTTAATTTATCTTCAAGCATGGTTTTTGCCTGAGATAGTTCATCCAGCTGACGAGAAAGAGTTTCAATTTTTTCTACATCAGAACGCCTACCGGTCTGAAAAATGAAGGTACATCCGGAAACCATACTTATAAAAACTATAATTGTCGCAGAAAATAAGATCTTCTTTTGCATATTTTTGCCTCACTTTCTTAATTTTTAATTGATTTTAGTTGGGATTTAACTATAACACGGGCAAATAGTTTAGTCAAGAAAAATAGTCTCTTCTCTGCCAGAGCCAACTGAAACTAAAGATATCCGCGCGCCTACATTATCTTCTATGTATTTTAGGTAGGATCGCGCCTGCATAGGCATATCTTTTAGTTGATTTACCCTGCAGCTTTTTCCGGGCCAACCTGCCACTTTTTTATACACCGGCTTAGCCTCTTTAATGACTGTAAGATCCGCGGGAAAACTCTTAAAAATTTTCCCCTTATATTTATAACCCATGCAGACAGAAATTTCTTTTAAACCGTCTAGGATATCCATTTTGGTAAGCGCAATCTCTGTAATCCCATTTAAAGCTACAGCTTCCTTTACCATTAAACAGTCAAACCAACCGCAGCGCCGCGGCCTTCCGGTAGTAGCTCCGAATTCCTTACCTTTTTCACGCATAAATTTCCCAAAAGTCAGGTCAAACTCTGTAGGAAATGGGCCTTCGCCAACTCTTGTAGTATAGGCCTTGGCAACTCCGATAACTTTATTCATCGCAGCAGGAGAAAGACCGCTTCCCGTACAGGCTCCGCCAGCAGTTGTCGAAGAAGAAGTCACGAAAGGATAAGTTCCAAAATCAATATCTAAGAATGTTCCTTGTGCGCCTTCAAAAAGTATGTTTTTCCCACAGCGGTTTGCCTCTTGTAATTCGGTATGCACCGGACTGATAAAAGGGGTTAATTTTTTACCAAACTCAAGATACTGACGCCTGATCTGCGCATATGAAAAACCCGGATGATGGTAAACTTTTTTAAAAATTTCGTTTTTCTCTTTTAAATTATCCTCAAGCTTATAGGCAAATAATTTAGGATTAAGCAAATCCACTACGCGTATCCCACAACGGTTAATTTTATCTGCATAACAAGGCCCAATTCCACGGTTAGTGGTTCCGATTTTATTCGCCCGCTTATCCTCTTTTAATTGATCAAGAATTTTATGATACGGCATGATCACGTGAGCAAGCGGTGAAATCTTTAATCTCCCCTTTACGCTTATACCGGTATCAATAAGGCTGCTAATTTCTTCAAGTAATACCGCAGGATCAATTACAACGCCATTTCCGATACAACAGATTTTACCAGGATGCAGAATCCCTGATGGTAAAAGATGGAATATATATTTTTTATCTTTAACCACGACAGTGTGGCCGGCATTATTACCGCCCTGATAACGTACAACAAAATCTGCATGTTCAGTAAGAATATCGATGATCTTGCCCTTACCTTCATCTCCCCATTGCGCACCAACTAAAACTGTATTCATTAATTTTCCCTCGTTTTCTTGTCTGAAAATTTACGGAGACATTGTAAATATTTTACGGGCAATGTCGGGATATTTAGCGATAAATTTCAACTCTTCATCAACCAGCGGCTTCTGATTATGGACATTGGCATAACGCACTAGCTCTAATATCTCTGCTGCCTCTAATTCGTTCTTAAAAATAATTTCGAGCTTATCGTAGACATTACGAAAACCCTTGATACCGGAATATTCCCCTACGGTGATTTTACGCCCGGTTTCAATGATATCGGGTTCTCCGCGGCCAAGCTCTTCATAATCATAAAGCTCATAGTTTCTGCGGTCCTTAAGCGCTCCGTCGGCATGAATGCCTGATTCATGTGCAAAGGCATTAGCTCCAACTCCCGGTTGATTTATTGGAACAGGAATACCAAAGGCATATGAAGCGTATTTTGAAATCTTCCATGCTGTCTTAAGACTGACCTTACTATCTAAATAATTTGGAAATCCGCTTCCATATTTAATAGCCAGAATTACTGAAACCAGATCCGCATTTCCTGCCCGTTCACCCATTCCATTTACACAAGTGTTGATATAAGTATCTACTCCTGCCTCAACAGCGGCTTTTGCCCCGGCAATGGAATTAGCTACCGCAAGCCCTAAATCATTGTGCGAATGAATTTCAATGGGGATTTTTACAGCTTCTGCCAATACCTTAATACGCTCATAAATGGAAAATGGCGTATCGCAGCCAAGAGTATCACAATATCGGACCCGGTCAGCGCCTGCATTTTTTGCCGCGCCAGAAAACTCAACCAAATAATCCATATTTGTGCGCGAAGCATCCTCGGCATTAACACCTATACTTTCTGTTCCATGTTTACGCGCAAGCTTAACTGCTTCCTGCATCTCCTTGATTATAGAAGCGTGATCAAGTTTTCCTTTAAACTTATGCATAATCATCTGATCAGATGTAGATATAGAAAGATTAAGATGTTTAATCTTTGGAACAAACTTATAAGCAGTAGAAACATCCTCTGTAGTTGCGCGCAACCAACCTCCCAATCTAATTGAAGAAAGAGCCCCTTGCTCAACTAATTCCAGGTTTGCGTTAAGATAATTAGTTTCATGCCGGGTTACCGGGAAACCAAACTCCGACTGAAAAACACCAATCTCATTTAAATAAATATTGAGCATGGTCTTTTCAAGCTTTGAAAGGCAGATACGCGAAGTCTGCACTCCGTCACGATTGGTTACATCAACAAGATAAATTGTAGGTTTTGACATAATAGGCACCTCACGAGTTAATAGTTTTAACGATTCTCAATCAACTTCTTAAAATCTTCCTGTTTGGGTATGCCTCTTGTGCCGAAAATCCGCTGATTTTCTAAAAGATAAACTGGCCCTAACATAACTTTTAATTCTGAATTAAGACGAATATTTTCTTTTAAAAGAGTACTACCCTCTTCTCCTCTTGCGCAAGCTTTAATCAGATCCTGGTTTACAATAGGTGCGCAGTCTTCCCACCAAGAATTATTGATATTCTTTTCCCGGCAGCTAATATAATCAAAAAAACTCTTCGGATAATATTTTTGTATACATAAAGCGCGCTCGTAATCCTGAATTTCTAGATCTCCATAAGAAGAGGTCAACTTACCATTTTCTTCCTTAGTAAGAAAATGAACAACAGGATTAAACGGCCTTAACGCCTCAAGTATGCCTAATGAATTCTTATCATATAAACTTAAAAAAACATCAACCTTCCCAGGAATTAACTGGCGGTCAATAAAATATGATACCCCACCAAACTCCTCTTTAAGAAAATAGTAATTTTCCTTTTCAACTACTTTATCTTTAAAATTAGTAAAACCAACATCGTCTGAAAATTCTTTGTCAAACAGGAAAACCGGCAAAGACTTAGCAACAACTTCTTTTGCTAATTTTTTGGCTTCAGCTTGCGGATAATAAAGATATTTTACCTTGAGTCCTGGTATCTGCGCTTTAATTGCCTGCACAACAGAGCTGGCATCGCAAACTTTACAAACACGAGGCAGGACCACTTTTAATCCAATTTTGGGCGCTTCTTTAAATATACATTGCGCCTTAAGTGTGCCAGGATTAAGACAATTTACTGTCATTGCTTCTTTTTTACACTGCAGGTCAGAAAAACAACGCGGAAGAATATTTAATATCTGCGTATCATCGCTCGTTTTGTCTAGAAGGCGTATTTCTTCATACTGATAAGAAGAAATTTTTTTATCTTTCATGGAAAGCGTAAGCTTACATAGTTTCTTCCCTTGCCATGACGGATAACAAATAATAGTGTTACCGATATTACGAATATTGGAATCTTTTCTATGGCCGGTGTGCCCTGAAATAATTATATCAATACCAGGATTATCTTTTGCTAAACGTTCGTCTTCAATTTCGCCCAGATGGCTTAAAACTATAATGATATCCGCGCCATTTTCTTTTGCATCTAAAACAGCCTTTTGCACTGCAGCGTGAGGCTCATTTAAAATAAATCCCGTAGCTACGGCCTTTGCTTGAGGCATAACTACGCCTATCAATGCAAATTTTACCTCTCCGGCTTCTTTAATAATATACGATTTAAGATTTATTCTTTTATCTAAATTTCGGTAATCAATATTAGCGCAGACAAAATTAATACCGGGGTTGGACTTCATCTGCTCCTCAAGAAAAGTTTTACCAAAGTTAAACTCTTCATCTCCAAGGCCTACGGCATCATAGCGCATGATCTTCATCGCCTCTACCTGAACTCTTGTGCGCTCTTCGTCAAGCTCTACATTCTGTGCATATTCATCAAAAACTCCTCCTGCAAAAAATGCGCCGGAATCAATAAGCAAGGAGTGAGGATTTTTTTTACGCAGTTCCTTAATTAAAGTAGCTCGCCTACTAACCCCACCATCTGGTTGTATCGGACAAGTACAAGGATAAAGCATGGCGTGAGTTTCGCCGGTATATAGAATGTCGATATTTTCAGCATAACAAGAGAATAGAAAACTTAATAAAAATATTATACTACTTATAGCCACCTTAGCGGATAGCGGATAGCGGATAGCGGATAATTTATACGCTATACCCTCTACGCTACACGCTAAAAATTTTGTTTTTTTCTTTTTACTCATAACCTAATCACTTTCGCTGCTTTTACATTTTCTGTTTTCTGTATTTTTCCTAGTAATTCTGCATCAATAACGCTATCTACATTAAGAATAGTTAACGCCATACCTCCTGGCGCCAGGCGGCCAAAGGTCATTGCCGCAATATTTACCTGATGCTTTCCCAAAATAGTCCCCAAGTTTCCTATAATTCCCGGCCGGTCAACATTGTTTACTACAATCATTTCTCCTTGAGGAGAAACTTCCATAGAATATTCATCAATTTTTACAAGGCGCGGCTGTTTATTAGCAGAGAGCGTGCCAAATATTACGCGGGATTCTTTATCGGTTTTAAGCTCTACCCGCACAAGATTCAAAAACTCTTCTTCACGATTAGATTTAACTTCCTGAATCTTAATCCCGCGCTCTTTTGCTAAACTTACAGCGTTAATAAAATTTACCGTTTCCTTTAAAATCGGAGAGAGCATCCCTTTAACTAAAGACATGGTTAACGGGCTTAAATCATGCTTAATAATTTCTCCGCTGTAAGTTATGGAAAGATCCTGGAATCTTCCTTCTGCTAACTGGCTTAAAAAACCCCCCATTTTTTCACAAAGATTTATATACGGCTCTAAGGTTTTACAAGCATCCGCCTCAAGGCAAGGGTAATTTGCGGCATTGCGTATCCCGCGGCCAAGAAGAGCGTCACGCACAATCTCCACTACTTCAATGGCAACGTTCACCTGGGCCTCTTCTGTTGATGCGCCAAGATGAGGGGTAACTACTACATTTTCAAATTTCAAAAGTTCATTATCAGCAGCCGGCGGCTCTTTTTCAAAAACATCGATAGCAGCTCCTGCAACTTTTCCTTCTTTAATTGCTTCTACTAAGGCTATCTCGTCAATAATCCCGCCGCGGGCGCAATTAATGATCCGTACGCCTTTTTTCATCAGCGCGAATTGATTACGCGAAATCATATGCCGGGTATCATCAGTAAGCGGAGTATGCACGCTGATATAGTCCGCACTCTTAAAAAGCGCTTCAAGTTCAACTAATTCTATTCCCAGGCTTGCAGCATTTTCTCGCGATAAATAAGGATCATAGGCAATAACTTTAACCCCGAAAGATATAGCGCGTTTGGCCAATTCTTTTCCAATACGGCCAAAACCAACAATCCCCAACACTTTTCCGTAAAGCTCAACCCCCATAAATTTAGAGCGTTTCCATTCACCGACCTTTGTCGATTGGCTTGCCTGAGGGATGTTGCGCGACAAAGAAAGCATCATACTTATCGTATGTTCAGCAGTAGATATAGTATTTCCACCCGGCGTATTCATGACAATGATTCCCTTTTGCGTTGCTGCTTCTAAATCTACATTATCAAGCCCCACACCTGCGCGGCCAATGACTTTAAGTTTATCTGCTGCGTTTATTATATCTTTTGTAACTTTAGTAGCGCTGCGCACAATTAAAGCATCATAATCCCTAATAATTTCTTTTAAAGCATCAGGCTTAAGATCTGTCTTAATATCAACCTGAAAATCTCCTACCTCTCTGAGTAACTTTATCCCTTCTTCTGACAAAGCATCGCTAATCAAGATTTTTTTCATTTCGTCTCCTATTTATCTTTGCTGTATTCGTCATAAGTTTCTGCACTTATTAAACCCTGTTCAAAAAGCTTATCAATAGAATCCTGCATTAAATGCATTTTATATTTTGATCCGGTTTGAATTACCGACGGTAATTGCGTAAAATCTCCGCTACGAAGAATCCTTCGCACAGCGCTATTTGCCACGCACACTTCGGTAGCAAGAGCTCTTCCAACACCATCCTTATGCACTAAGAGCGTCTGAATAATTACAGCGCGCAAAGAATGCGATAATCTTGAATATATAAAATCCCTTTGCGAAAACGGAAAAAAACTTATAATCCGGTCAAAAACCTGCACCGCATCAGTAGCATGCATAGAAGTTATTACCAGATGGCCTGTTTCTGCAGCCTCAAGGACAGTTTCTACGCTGTCTGAATCCAGGATCTCTCCTACTACTATTACATCAGGATCCTGGCGCATAGCTGCTTTTAACCCCTGAGCAAAACTTTCCACGTCCGTACCAACTTCCCGCTGTTTAACTATGCTTTTAATATTTTTATGCATATACTCTATCGGTTTCTCTAAAGATAAAATAACTCCGGCTTTCCTACGATTTATAATATCTACCATCGTAGATATGGTAGTAGTTTTACCGGATCCGGTTGTCCCTCCGATAAAAATTATACCGTCTTTAAACTGACAAAGATCTTCTATTATTTCCGGCAAACCCAATTCCTGCCTTCCCTTGATATTTGCAAGAATATTACGAAAAACTACCTCGGTTTTGCCGCGCTGTTTATAAATACTTACCCGGTAACGTGATTCAGAAGTAGGAGAAAACGCAAAATCTAAATCTTTTTCTACTTCAAAGCGCTTCTTCTGGGCATCGCTTAAAATACTATAAATCATCTGGCGGATCTGCTCTTCGGTAAGCGTATTTTCTTCAAGCGGCTTAATCTCTCCGCAATAACGCATCATAGGCGGAGACCCAACAGTCAGGTGCAAATCAGAAATATCTTTTAGTCTTCCTTTTTCAAGCAAGCGTAATATATCTATGCGTTCAATAGACTGACGAAGCTGCTCTTTTTGCCCTTCTAAAAGATCATTAAAATATACACCAATATTAAAACGTTCGGCGGATATTTTTTCAAGCCGCACTACTTTTGCGCCTATGGCCAGAGATAATTCTTCAACTCCGGGAAGTTTGATGAAAATCTTAAGTTCTTCATCAATAGGAATTTGCTTAGGATTTTCAAATAGCATCCCGGAAGCACTGATGTTTTTTGTTATCGCTTCACAATTTTCAGAATCCTGCTTTAAAGCGTAAAAAAACTTAATCGCAAGAGGAACTCTGGGGGCTAAGCGCCTTTCATCAGGATTACCAACTTCTTCTCTTATTTCCATGCGGAGCCTCTTTAATTCATTTAAGAAAAACTTCCTGCGCAGCACGCACTCCAGAACCAAAATTAAATTTATACCCCATCTGAGTTAAAACTTTTTCAAGACAGGATAATCCGACGATAATATCAAACTCTTCAATAAAACCCATATGCGCGAAACGGAATACTTTTCCTTTAAGTTCGGATTGCCCTCCGGCAATAGTCACGCCAAATGTATCACGCATTGTTTTTACCAGCTTTTCTCCATCAAAGCCAACAGGGAGTTTAACCGCTGTTACAACATCTGAATAAGCATCCGGAGCAAAAAGCTCTAAACCAAGCGCTTTCATCGCCGCGCGTGTTGCCTCCGCCATTTTACTGTGGCGTTTAAAGATATTCTCAAGGCCATCTTCTTTCATTATACGCAAACTCTCATTAAGCGCCATAACCAAAGTAATCGCGGGAGTAAACGGAGTATCAGTGCTTTTAAGCGCTTTCCTGGCTTCCTTCATATCAAAATAATATTTCGGGCATTTCGATTCTTCAGCTAACTTCCATGCTTTAGGGCTCAAAGAAATAAAAGCTAAGCCGGGAGGAAGCATCATGCCTTTTTGTGAACCTGACACCACTACATCAATACCCCAGGCATCGGTTTTAAGATCTATTGCACCCAAACCGCTGATTGCGTCTACAACTAAAACGGTTTCTGTGTCTTTGGCCACTTTTCCTAACGCTTCTATATTTGTAGCCACACCGGTTGAAGTTTCACATAAAGTGGAAAATACCGCTTTAATTTTAACTTTAGAATTTTGGATTTTTGACTTAACCAAATCAGGGCTAACTGCCTTGCCCCATTCAACTGAAATTACTTCTGTATTTATCCCATAGGCTTTACATATTTCTGTCCAACGCTCTCCAAATTTTCCCGCTTCTATGGTAATTACGGTATCTCCGGGCGAAAGAAGATTGATTACTGCCGACTCCATTGCACCCGTGCCTGAAGAAGTAAGAATAAAGACGTCTTGTGTAGTCTGAAAGATATATTTTAATCCTTCAGTTGCTTCTTTTAATGCTGCCTGAAACTGCGGAGTGCGATGATGAATTATAGGACGCGCCTGCGCTTCCATTACCTGCGGTGGAAGCGGAGTCGGCCCCGGTGTCAATAAATAGTTCTTTCTCATTAAAAACCTCCGTTTATTTATTTATGCTTGGCAATCACTTCATCTACTAAACCGTATACCTTGGATTCTTCAGCAGACATAAAATAATCGCGATCAGTATCTTTAACGATCTTTTCGAGCGGCTGATTCGTATGCTTTGCGATAATTTGATTTAAATTATCCCGCAGTTTTAAAATCTCCTGGGCATGGCGGGAAATATCTTCTGCACTTCCCTGCACTCCCCCCCAAGGCTGGTGTATCATTACGCGCGAATTCGGTAAAACATAGCGTTTGCCTTTTGTGCCGGCGCATAATAGCACTGCCCCCATGCTTGCAGCTTGCCCCACACAATAAGTAGCTACTTCGGGTTTTAAAAACTGCATCGTATCATATATGGCAAGCCCTGCGGTTACCGAACCTCCGGGAGAATTAATATAAATGCAAATCTCTTTATTCGCGTCTTCCATCTGCAAAAAAAGCAGCTGGGCAATTATAAGATTAGCGACCATATCATCGATTGGGGTGCCGATAAAAATAATCCGGTCTTTTAACAGCCGTGAATAAATATCATAAGCACGCTCATAACCCCGGCTAGTTTGCTCGATTACCATCGGAACAAGTGTTTGGTTTTTTATACTCATAGTAATCTCCTTAAACGTTATGCTTCCTGTTCCCACTTCGCTTCCCTTAATAAAAATTCCATGACTTTGCGCGTCATATGCTCATCAAGCGGAATATTTTCTTTTTTAGCGACTTCTTGAAAAACTAAATAGACCTTTACCTGTTGAACCGCTTGCGGCTCTAGCTTTTCACGCAGCGTACTCTCTTCCTTTTTAATTTCTTCCGTAGGAATTCCTTTTAATGCCAGGTCCATCTTCGTCTGCCTGACCAAATCTCCAAGCTGCCTATTTACTATTGACTGTGGAATTTTAAAATTCAAATCTTTATTTAGCGCATCAACTACCATGGTTTCTGCTTTTTGCCTGCGCTGGTTATCCTTTTGCAAATACAATTGCGCCTCAAAAGTTTTCTCAAGATCGCGAAGTGCCGGATATCCTAAAGAACGCGCCACAGAATCATCAAGGTTCTCTAATTTACGCGACTCTTTTAAAGAATCAAGGCTGCGTTTAACTTCATCGGCAGTTACTTCTGTATTTTTATAAAGAATTTTTATGCCTTTGTAATTATTTAATTTAATCTCCGGAGCTATCTCCACCTTTGCTTTAAAAGTCAAGAGGCCGTTTTCAAGTTTTACATCAGAAACTTCCGGTAACTCAATTGCTGCAATGTTTTCTTTTTCAAGCGCCTGGTCATAAGCTTCAGGAATTAGCTCTTTAATTACCATTTCCTGGGCATGGCCTGAAAAATTCTTTTCTAAAATATCTCTTGGGACATTACCCTGTCTAAAACCTTTAACCTTAGCTTCTTTGCTTAAACGGCCGAATACATCAGTAAATTTATTTTTTACGGTTTCTGCCGGAACTTCAATAGTTAATTCCCGAGTTGATCCATCAATTTTTTTCACAGCTGTTTTCATCTCTAAAAAACCTACCTTTCTATAGTTGATTTGTTAAATTAGGGACACTTCTTACAGGGACATCTCTTGACAGGCAAATTTACTTGTTAAGAGATGTCCCTAACGTTAAGAAGTGTCCCTACAATTTCTCACATACTAAACTTCTCACCCAAATAAAGCTCTCTTGCTTTAGGGTTATTAATCAGGTCACTGGCAGTGCCTGAAATAAGGATAGTTCCTTCGGTTATCAAATAAGCGCGGTCTGTAATTGAAAGCGTTTCGCGCACGTTATGATCCGTCAAAAGAATCCCCAAGCCTCTCTCCCTAAGTTTACGTATAATTTCCTGGGCTTCATTAACCATTATCGGGTCAATTCCGGAGAATGGCTCATCTAAAAGAATAAACGATGGATTAGTCACAAGCGCCCTGCTTATTTCAAGCCGCCTACGCTCTCCTCCGGATAACGTATACGCTTTATTCTTTGCTAAACGGGTGATATTAAACTGTTCAAGCAAACTTTCCAAGCGGCGCTTTCTTTCCTGGCGGCTTATGGAAAGCGTCTCAAGTATTGCCATAATATTATCCTCGACGCTAAGCTTACGGAAAATTGACGGTTCCTGAGACAGATAGCTTATTCCAAAACGGCAACGGCCATGTATAGGAAGCTTAGTGATATCTTCGTTATCAAAAGTAATCGTCCCCTGATCAGGGGGAATAATACCGACTACCATATAAAAAGTAGTAGTCTTACCGGCGCCATTGGGCCCGAGCAATCCTACGATTTCACCGCGCTTGACAGTCATATCAATTCCTTTAACTACCTGCCTGCCGGCATAGCTTTTACGCAGATCCTTAATTTCTAGAAGATGCATCTATTTTCTCCGTAGAGTTGATCACTAATTTAGGTTGCCCGGAAAGAGTAATCTTTTTGCTTACGGCGTCATAAACAGCTTCGTTACTAAAAGAAGTGTTTTCCCCGCGTATGATCTTAACATTACCCCTGGCAATTATCCGGTTGATCTTATTGCTTATATCACTAAGGGTTTCCCCGGGATTTCCGGAAGATTTCCCCCCAGAAGATTTAACAAAGTGCACTTCCATGGTATCGCTCATAATTTTCATATCCGGACGCTCTACTATAACATTCTTATTGAAGTTAGCGATATTACGCTCGTAATCGATATCTAACGGCCCATCGCAGGTAATAATTGTTTTTCCGGTTGAATCATTATCTGTTTTTTTCTCGGGAGTAATTTCAACTGTAATATCTTTTTGCAGCTTTACCTTACTTAAACCGGACTCAGCAACAGCACCTTGTGCCACGGTAATCATATTATTCTTAGTTATATCTACACGGTCGTTTGTAGTAATAGTCTTTTCTTTTCTATCCCAGTCAAGCGAAGAAGTTTTAAGCTCTGCTCCTGATGCAGTGGTAATTATTACATTATCTTCAAGATGGACTTTACCTTCATTTTTAAGAAAATTTCCTTTATCCGCCGTAAGTTTCACCTGTTCCTTCTCACCGTAAAAATTACCTACTACGGTTTTAAGGTTCACGGTATCAGCCAGTATATCCGCACTCTTTGCGGATATATCCCAGGCTTTCTTCCCGCGGTCGCCAAATCCGCTTAAAGAAAACTCGTTTATCTGCTCATTACCGGAAGGAGATTCCCCCTTTGCAGAAACAGAATAATACCCTAAAAAAAATATAATCGCAGCCAAAAACAAAAGTTTACGAATCATAAAAATTAATAACCTCTTTCCATTTCCCTTGAGTCTTTAAAATCAGCTCCGCCACTTCACGCACTGCTCCGTGGCCACCTTCTCTTAAGGTTATATAATGGCTGACACGCTTAATTTCAGGACAAGCATTAAATACTGCTACGGCAAATCCTACGCGTTTAAGCAAGCAAAGATCTACTAGATCATCTCCTACAAAACAGAGTTCTTCAACGCTTACCCTATATTTTTTGAGGATTTTATCAAGAACTACTGTTTTTGGGGAAATATTTTCATAAACCACATCTACCTTCATATCCCTGGCACGCGGATGGATTGCCTTTGAACCTTTGGCAGTTATTAAGACAGTGGGAATACCAACTTTTTTAAGCATATACACGCCAAGACCGTCGCGAACATTAAAAAATTTTGAATCGCGGCCGCGGGAATCATAAATAATCTTCCCATCGGTAAGCACACCATCAACATCTAGAAGCAAAACCTTTACTTTCTTTGCCCTCTCTAATATATATTCTTCCATTGTTTTTTACATTACCCCGGCTTTAAGCAGGTCCTGGACATCTAGCAAACCGACCGGAGAACCTTTTTTATCTACCACCGGAACTTCATCAATATGCTTTTCCTGTAAAATCCGCATTGCCTCTGCCGCAAGCATTTGTGAACTAACAGTAGTAGGATTTTTTGTCATTACTTCTTTTACCTGGCGATGCGCAAGCTGAGGGTCGTTCTCAAGATGCCGCCGTAAATCTCCGTCAGTAAAAATACCGACGAGCTTACCTTTTGAGTCTACAATGGAAGCGCTGCCGGCACGAGCACCGGTAATTTTAACTAAAACTACCGAAACCTTTGTTAATTCATTTAATACCGCATGGGACTTCCCGCTGCGCATAATATCTTCCACTTTAAGCAAAAGCCTTTTGCCTAAAGCCCCGCCCGGATGATAAAAAGCAAAATCTTTTTCCCTAAAACCTTTTAATTCTATGAGGCATACTGCCAATGCATCTGACATAGCAAGCATTGCAGTTGTTGAAGATGTTGGCGCCAGGCCCAAAGGACAAGCTTCTTTTTTTACATAAGTATTTAACACCGCATCGCTATAGCGGGCAAGCACTGAATCAGGATTACCTGTAATAGCAATAATCTTTGCCCCGATTTTTTTTAAAAGCGGCAGTAGCTTTTTTATCTCTTCGGTTTCTCCGCTATTAGAAAGCATGATTATCACATCTTCCTTTGTTACCCTGCCTAAATCTCCATGTATTGCCTCTGCCGAATGTAAGAACAGGCTGGGCGTACCGGTTGAAGCCATGGTAGCAGAAAGTTTTTGCCCGATGATCCCGGCCTTGCCCATACCGGTAACTACGACTCTTCCCTTACAATTAAAAACAATCTCTGTGCTTAAAGAAAAATCTTTATCTAACAGTTTTTTTAAATCAAGAATTGCCTGCGCCTCAATATCAAAAACTTCCCTAGCTCTTTTAAGCACATCTAAATTCATAATGAAGCCTCAATTTTTTTGATCTGTCTAAGTAAAATTTCTAATTCCTTAAAATCAATCATATTCGGGCCGTCACAGAGCGCCTTATCTGGAGTCAAATGCACCTCAAGGAAAAGCGCATCGCAGCCAAAAGCAACTGCTGCACGGGCAAGCCCAGAAACAAATTGCCGCTGGCCGCCGGAACAAGTTCCTTTTCCTCCTGGAAGCTGCACGCTATGAGTAGCATCATAAATTACAGGATAACCTGAATCCCGCATTATCGAGAGGCTGCGTAAGTCCGAAACCAGATTATTGTAACCGAAACTTACTCCCCGCTCAGTAATCAGTATTTTTTTATTACCGCTTGATTCTACTTTCTTGATAAGCGGCTCTATATCCCAAGGCGCCATAAATTGGCCCTTTTTTATATTAACCACTTTTCCGCTATGGCCGGCAGTAACTAAAATATCCGTCTGACGGCAAAGAAACGCCGGTATCTGGATAATATCTAGAACAGCCTTTGCCTCTGCAATATGGCTTTGGCAATGCACATCGCTTAGAATAGGAACTTTAACTTTTTGCTTTACTTTATGCAAAATCTCAAGCCCTTTTTTCAGGCCAGGGCCTCTATAAGAGTTAAGAGACAGCCGATTTGCTTTATCATAACTTGATTTAAAAATAAACGGCACTTTAAGGCTTGCCGTCAGCTCTTTTAAGCGCAATGCTACCTCAAGGCAGCTTTTTTCGGATTCAATCACACAAGGCCCGGCGATAAGGGCAATGGGCGAATTTCCTCCGATATTAATTGAGCCTACGGGTATAGTTCTAGTAATCATTTGATTTTCTCCACGTAAATTTTTACCTGCTTGAGATCTTCCGGAGTATCAACCCCTATTGTATCATAACGAGTTTCAAGCACTTTTATGCGGTAGCCATCCTGAAGGATACGTAATTGTTCAAGACATTCAGTCTTTTCAAGGCTAGAAGTAGGAATATTTTTATAAATAAAGAGAAAATCTTTTGTGTAGGCATATAAACCGATATGTTTATAGACCACCGGCTCCCCGACACTGGAATTACGCGCCTTAAATGGAATAGGAGAACGGGAAAAATAAAGCGCGAAATTATTCTTATCTACCACAACCTTGACTACATCGGGGTTAGAGATCAGGGCAGGGTCTTCGATTTTTTTCATCAGCGTTGCCACAGAAAGAGTTTTATCCTCAGAAAGAGCACGAGCCACCGTATCAATCATCATCGGATGTACCAGCGGCTCATCTGCCTGAATATTTACTACGATTTTTACATCGATAGGGTTTACTACTTCGCAAATCCTGTCTGTGCCAGAGGTATGGCCCTTAGCAGTCATCACGACTTTCGCCCCGAACTCCCGGCATACAACAGCAACTTTTTCTTCATCACAAGCAATCAAAACTTCATCAAGAAGCAGAGATTGTTTTGCCCTCTCCCATACATGCTGTATCATCGGTTTACCTAAAAGATCAGCTAATATTTTTCCTTCAAAACGGGTTGAAGAATAACGTGCAGGGATCACTCCTAAAATATCCATATTATTTTATCCTTGATAGAAGTTCCGGACGCGTTGTAACAGCGGTTCCAAGTTTACTTACTACGATTCCGGCAGCGAAGTTAGCGATATGAGCCGCCTGAAGCTTACTTGCTCCTAGACATAAAGCAAGCGTAAAACAAGCAATCACCGTATCACCGGCCCCTGAAACATCAAATACTTCCTGCGCCACTGTCGGGATATGAGTAAAGTTTTTGCCTTTTTCAAAAAGCCGCATCCCCTGCTCTCCCAAAGTCACTAAAACCGACTCCAATCCAAGATATCCCATAACTTCAAAAGCAGCTGTATTGATTTCTTTATCAGTAAAAAGCCGTTCGCTGTTAACGCGGAAACTATTGGTCATATCCTTAATTTTTAAATTTCTTACCGCATTCTCAAGTTCTTTCCGATTAGGAGTAATAGCTGTTACCCCACGATAACAAAAAAAATTCTCTTCTTTCGGATCTACTGTGAGGATCTTTTTATATTTTTTGGCTAACTCAACTAACCTCTCAAGAAGGCCGGAATTAACGACACCTTTACCGTAATCTTCAATAACTAGACCATCGTAACCAGGAAGTTTCTTTTCAATAAATTTAAGAATCTTTTCATTTACTTCTTTACTAAGAGGGTCCCGATGTTCCCAATCTACGCGCACTACCTGCTGATGCCCGGCAAGGATACGCGTTTTTAAAGTAGTGTGGCGCCGAGGCTGTACAAATACTCCGCTTATATCAGCGCCGCGTTTTTTAAGCTGCCCAACCAGGATTTTTGCGTTCAGGTCATCTCCTACTACCCCGACAGCAGAAGCTTTGGCATCCATAGCTAAAATATTATTTACCACATTAGCGGCACCGCCTGGAACATAATGACGCTTATCTGCCCATATTACCGGCACAGGTGCTTCCGGTGAAATTCTTTCCGCGCCTCCTGAAATATACTCATCAAGAATAAGATCTCCTATTACCAAGACCTTTGCCCGGTTAAAATTTTTCACTAATGCTTTAAGAGATTTTAAATTTTTCATATTCCCTCAACAATGGCTTGGGCTAACATTGGAAGCATGATCTCATGATGCCCGATAATATAATGGCCTTTACCTGAGCTTTGAGTAGGCCGAGCCACAATATTCTGCTGCGGCCGATAATGATAAATCATATCGAAATTGGCGCTGGTAAAATTTTCTACTCGGTTACCCAGATTACGGCAAAGATTAAGCGCTTTAAGGAATACCTCCGGCATAATCACTGCCGAACCAAAATTTAATACCACCCCTCCGTTATTTAAACGCGCAATTTCCATAGAAAGCTTGCGAAAATCTCTTGAGCTGCCAAGTCCGGCTGCTGCTGCATCAAAAGAAGGATGCTGATGAATAATATCTGTGCCAATTGCCACAAAAACACAAACTGGAATATGGCTCTCTTCGGCCTGAGATAAAAGACTAAGCTTCTTAAAGGGAAGCTTTGCGGAATAAATTTTATTGCTTACTGACTCTCCTAGGCCTAAACCTTTATTTACACCATCTTTTACCGCTAGATTTATAAATTCCGCGGTTTCTCTGCCCATCCCAAAACTGCCATTTTTTAAGCTTGCGGCAACATCTTCGGAAGTTTTACCCAGAAAAGCAAGCTCAAAATCATGAATCAATCCTGCGCCGTTAATACAAAGGCAGGTAATAATTTTACGACGGATGAGCTCGTTAATTACCGGGTTCAGGCCGCATTTAATCACATGCGCCCCACACATAAAGATCACTGCGCGTTTCTTATGATAAGCCTTAATTACTGCTTGGCTTACTTGGCGAATATCCGCGGCTTTAAGTATATTTGGAAGCGAAGTATAAAAACCCTTAAAACTCTTTCCTTTAACAGGAATAGAGGCAAAATCACCTGATTTTACCTTGCTTAGGCGCTTTTTTATAGAATATGTTTTAACTTTATCCCAGTTTCTCATAAGAAGATTAATTGTAACATAAAAGACGGTGAAAGCAAATATTTTAAAAAGTGTCCCTGGCTATATTCACAAAAATCGAACTCGCTGCTTCTAAGACATCACTAACTTCTATGGCCTGAAGACAAAGAAATCCTTTTTGACAGCGATGCGCAAGACATTTTACGCAGCCTACCTCTTTATGAAGCACGCGGTCAAGCGGCCCCACCGGCCCCCACCTGCGGGGACTAAGCCCTTTCTGGTTACGTCCAAAAATAGAGATTACCGGCGTGCCAACTGCTGATGCTACATGCACAGGCCCAGAATCATTAGAAAGAAAAAGTTGAACTCGCCAAAGCAAGGCCGCCAACTGGCGCAAATCGGTCTTCCCGGAAAAATCCACTGCCAAATCACCTAAGAGGCTGCTTACTTTTTCTGCAATTTTGATATCTTTTGCCCCGGCCAATATTAAAACTTTTTTAAAATTATAACGGCCAGACAAAGCCCTTGCTGCATCGGCAAATTTTTCTGCCGGCCAGATTTTAGAAATACAACTTGCTGACGGATGCACTGCCATAATTTTATCAAGTTTGCCAACCCCTTCTTTTTCTAAAATCGAAACCGCCCAATCCTGTAACTTCGCATTTAAAAAAACTACCGGGCGATAATCATGGGGCCTGATCCCCAACCTGCGCACTAAATCCAGAACGTATTCAAGTTCATGTTTTTCACCCAGCTGTTTAAGGTGTTTGATTTTTTCTGTTAAGAAAATACTGCATTTGCGGTCATAACCGATGCGCCTACGGATACCGGCTAAAAAAACCATAATATGCACCCAGCAGTTAGGATGCAGGACTAATACCAGATCAAACTTTCTCTTCCTCAAACTAAAAATAAATCTTATTGTGGCAAAAAAGCTGCGCTGTAGTTTATTTTTATCGTAAACTATTATTTCATCAAGCCAAGGATTATCTTTTAAAATCTCGGCGATTTGCGGACTAACAAGCATAGCGATATAAATATCCGGATAATTATCTCTTAATGCTTTAATTGCCGGTATAGATAAAACTACATCTCCTAACCGGTCTGTACGGGAAACCAATATTCTTTTAAAATTATCCCTATTATTAAAGATCTTGCCTTCGGAACTACTTGTGCCGATACAAACATTACCTGCTGCATCCATAACTTGATTAATACTGATTTTCTGCATACAATCGATATTTTTATAACGGCACTGCGGCCTCTGGCAAGGCCGGCAGAAAACTTCTTTTTTTACTATCGCGCAACTTTGCGACCATGGGCCGTATTTGGTTTCATCTGTCGGCCCAAAAAGTGCGACTATCGGACGATCAAGATAGCTTGCTAAATGTAACAACGCGCTGTCATTAGTAATTACAAGCAGTGCGCGCTTGACTAAATGCGCAAGTTGCGTAAGGCTCGTACGCCCAGTTAGATCAATAACATAATCACCACAGTTTTTAACAATAAAACTAGATATATCCTGGTCCTGTTTGTCGCCACATAAAACTACTTTGGCACAAAATTCATTAGCTAACATCGGGATAAGTTTACAAAATTTTTCTGCCGGCCAACGTTTTATATGGCTGCGCGCTCCGGGCCCGACTAAAATTATCCGGCCTTCATTAGTTATACCTTCTTCTTTAAGCCATAAATTCATTCTCACTTCCTCAAGAAGGCTAGGTTTAAGCGAAAAACCTGAATGGGGCTCACTCAACAAAGGAAAAACTCCTTCTACGCGCATAAGCCTAAAAAGATGGCGCTCCCGCATGTGTTTAATATATTTGGGGATGCGCAAAAATGGCGACGTACGGTAGCGCGCGCCTAAAAATGCTCCAAATAAACTATTGCGTAAATCGACTACCATATCAAAATCCTGCTTGTTTAACTCCATAAAAAGCCTAATCTTATCCCGCAAAGGCGCATGTTTATCATAAACCATCAGTTTGTCTACCGAAAGGCTACGCTCAAAAAGCTCTCTTGGTTTTAACGGACAAAGACAAACCAACTCTGCCTTAGGAAAATTACGGCGTAATAAATCAAGTGTCGGCAAAGTCAATACCGCATCGCCGATATTACTCAAGGTAATGAATAGTATTTTGTTAATTTTTTGCATACTTTTTAACTATTTCTAATACTTCATCTACGCTAATCGCTTTCATACAACGATTATCAGGGCAGTTACTATTATAACAAGGTAATTTGCAACCTACATCCTTTTTTAAAATATCTATTCCTGCCCCCTTAGGATACGGGCCGGTAAGCAGAGCAGAAGTCGGGCCAAAAAGAGCGACAATGTGTTTTACTCTAGAAGCATTGGCAATATGTAGAGGACCGCTGTCTGCAGTAATAAATATATCAAGAAATTTACACAATGCGGCAAATTCATTAAGGTTTAATTTCCCGCAAAGAATATCTGCCTCTATCCCAGCTCCGGTTTTAATTTCTTCTGCAAGCAGCTTATCCTTAGCACCTCCAGTAATTAAAATCCTCACTCCCGGTAAACTGCTTAATCTTTTTACTAACTCAATCCATTTATCTTTTGGCCAGCGTTTAGGGCCCCAATTACCACCCGGGTTAATACCAACAAAAAAATTATCCGTTTTACCGATTAACTGCCTCGCTTTTTTTTCATCAGCCTCATTAAAGAAAAAATCTGTATGCCTGTCTTTTATTTTTAGCCCCGAACCTCTAAGGA
This sequence comes from Omnitrophica bacterium GWA2_41_15, assembly GCA_919902045.1. Classification (GTDB taxonomy): domain Bacteria; phylum Omnitrophota; class Gorgyraeia; order Gygaellales; family Profunditerraquicolaceae; genus CAKKSP01. The sequence continues at coordinate 56,103 of CAKKSP010000021.1, forward strand.
CACCCAGATAATAATCAAGCCGATGGACATTGTTGATGTCTTGTGATTTGATTTTATCCGTTAAGAACCAGGAGCTCTTTTTTCGCGCGTAACCTATTCTTTTTTTTATCCCTGCCAGGAAACATATAAACATACGGCTAGCTGAACGATGTAAAAAATACACTCGATTAAATTTCTTACTGCGTAAAGAAAAAATAAATTTTAATTTTGAGATTAGGCTGCGATTTTCTATACGTTCATCAAAAAGGATTATTTCGTCTAAATTCGGGTTATTAATCAGGATGTCACGGCAACGCGCAGGTAAAGCGCAGGCAATATAAGCATCGGGAAAATTATAGCGTAAATTACGGATCACCGCGGTTGAAAAAACCACGTCTCCTAACCAATTCACATTAAACAACAATATCCGCTCAGTCTTTATCACGATGCTCCTTAATAAAGGTATAAAAACCGCTAGTCTGAATCCAAAAAACTAACAAATTTTCCGCAGTTGAAGAAATACGCAGCCGTTTAAGTAAAAATATATCATTATTAGGATATTTTTTCCCAGGTGAAGTAACAACCGCTGCCTTATAACCTGCCTCTTTTACTAAATCTTTTATACGCGAATTAAATTTGCCTTCGGGATAGCTAAATAAATCTACGGGCTTGCCTACTTTTTCCTGAAACTTTACTTTTGAAAGAAATATCTGCCTTCTAACTTCATCGTCCGACTTAATATTAACGAGCGGTTCAGGACCGAGGGTATGGCTACCAAAAGTGATCAGTCCGCTATCGCGCATAGTATAAACTTCATTCCAGCTTAGGCGATCAAACCTCCCGATTTCGTTATAAATAATAAAGATTGTTGCAGGAAGACCGTACTTTTTCAATATAGGAAACGCGAAATAGTAATTATCCCGATAACCATCATCAAGTGTAATCACCACGGTTTTATGAGGAACGGATTTTCCGCTTAAAATTATCCTCGCGACTTCTTCTAAAGTAACTACATTATATTTTTTTTCTTTTAGAAAACGCATTTGCCGATCAAAAGTATCCTGGCTAATTTGTAAGCGATTACCCTCTTTAGGCATTAAATTTACAGAATGATACATGAGAACAGGCACCGCATAGATGCGAGGACTTAGCCAACTTAAAAAACCTAAGCCCACTAAAACTAAAATTATGATAAGAATTAATATTTTTACTCTTAAACGCATTCTAGATAGATTTTGCTGGTTTCTTTTACCATTTTTTCTAACGAAAATTTTTCAAGCATATATTTTACTGCCTGAGCACCTAAACCAACACGTAAAGCTGGATCGCCGGCTAACCTTTTTATCGCCTTGGCTAACTCTTTGCTATCTGCCGGGGGCACTAGCAAGCCATTTACTCCGTCATTAATCAAGCAAATTATTCCGCCTACGGCAGTTCCGATTACCGCGCAACCAGCTGCCTCTGCCTCCATAAGGCTTAGCCCCAACCCTTCTTTTAAAGAAGGCAGAACAAAAATATCAGTTATCATGAGGATTTCCTTTGTAGAAGCCACTGTGGGTAAGAATATCACCTGCTTGCTAAGCTGAAGTTTTTTAACCAGCCGCAGAATATTCTCTTCTTCCCTACCTTCTCCGACTATTAAAAGCCTGGCGTCTTTAAAATCTAAAATTATCTCCGCAAATGCTTCGATAAGATAACTATGGCCTTTTTCCGGAGAAAGCCGCGCAATAATGCTGATTATCGGCCCATTTGTAAGATTAAATTTTTTGCGTAAATTATCTTTTTCTTGAACCGTTAAATTATTTATAAAATTTTGCACATCTACACCGCTTGAAACCACAGCTAGGCTATCCTTCCGCGCGCCTAAATCATTAATAAAGTGTTCCGCTACCGCAAGGCTTACGGTGATAATGCGCTTTGGCCAAAGCGGAAATAACCTCCTGCCAAAACGTGGTTTGAAAAAACCATGGCCAGTCATTACATGAGCGGCTCCGGTTTTTTTGCTTAAAAAATAACCTAAAACTTGTGTAGTTCTACTCTGGGAATGAATGATATCAATCTTATTCTCCCGAATAAAATTAGCCAAGCTGCCGAAACAACTCCAAAGACGCGGGCTTAACTCTGATTTTGTATCAAGCCTTGCCCTAATAAAATTTAGGCCATAACTTTTCAGCTCTTCCTCTTTTTCCCCTCCTGAAGAAGCAACGTAAACATCAAAACCTTCTTTTACTAGCCCTTTTGTAAGTATAAGAATATAGCTAGTAATACCTCCGACATTAAGATGATTGACTAAAAAAAGTATTTTCATGGTAAAAATTTTAATACCGCATCTACTACTTCTTCCGGTTTAATAAGATTCATACAACGGACATCTTTACATTTCGGATGATAACATGGCCTGCATTCAATATCTTTTTCAATTACCACGGCGTCTTTTACAGGGGGCAAATGCCTTCGCGAATCTGTCGGCCCAAAAAGAGCTACTATCGGCACCTTCATTGCCGCTGCGATATGTAAAGGCGCTGAATCAGCTGAAACAAAAACCGCACACTGCTTAATTAACCAGGCTAATTCATTAATTGTAGTTTTACCACAAGCATTTATCAGTTTAGTATTTTTTAAATCTAAAATAAGCTGTTGGGCCAGGAGATTATCTTCTTCTGTCCCGGTAAGTAATACACGGATATCGCGATGCGCAAGCAGTTCAATAAATTTTTTTAACTGCGCAACAGGCCAATTCTTTGCAGGCCAGCGCAAACTTGCACTTAGGCTTAAACCCACAAGCATCTTTAATTCTGGTACCCATTGCTGGGCTAAAAAATCTTCTGCGGATTTTTTCTGCTCAAGCGTTGGCCAAAGCTCAAGAGCAGAGTCTGTAAGCATAATACCTGCTAAGCCAAGAACCTTAAACTGATGCTCAACCGGAGGAATATTTTTTTCTATTTCTTTTATTTTACGGTTTAAAAGAAAACCTAACTTCCGGGCATAGCCAAAACGCTCCGCAGCAAAAGACAGCGCTGCCAAAATATGGCTTTTACGATTGTTCTGCAGGTCAAAAACCATATCAAAACTTTTATTTCTTAAAAGCCGGCCTAAATTCCATAATCCTATTATGCCTTGATCGCGGAATTTAAAATCACAAACCAACAGCTCATCTAAATACGGACAATTAAGAAACACTTCCTTTGTTTCATTAGAAACTAACACGCAAAGATAGGCTTTTTGCCCGAATTTATGGCGTAAAGCTCTTAAAGATGCAGTTGCAAGCACTACATCTCCTAAGGCGCTAAGCTTAATCAATAAAATTCTCTTGCTCTCAAGGGCTTGCTGATAAACCTCAAGAGTGCTTTCTACCATCTGCGTAATATTATAATTATTTTTTGTTTTCAAGAGGGCTGCCTGTGAAATTTTTTCTGCTAAATCTTTATCTTTATATAAACGCACTACTGCCTGAGCCATACGCACAGGATCTGCCGGAGGCACAAGTAGTCCGTTTTTATTATCCTCTATAATATCCACTACCCCTCCGACACGCGTTGCTACTACGGGAACTCCTGCAGCCTGCGCCTCAATAATCACTCTACCAAAAGCTTCCTGAGTAGTGGTTGCCATTACCAAAACATCCAGATGCTCTAATATCCCGGGAATATCTCTCTGGGTCCCCAAGAATTCGGTATGCGGCCATAACCCCAGCCGCTTTACTAAAAGTTCAAGCTGTTCCTTATAAGCTTCTTTTGAAACAGGGACTTCCCCTACTACCCAAATTTTTAAATTCGGGATCTCTTTCGCCACCTTTGCCATTGCCTTCATAAAATACATATGGCCTTTTAAAGGCGTAATGCGCCCGATAATTCCAACGTTAAATCCTTTATGCTTTTTTTCACGTGGATTAATATACCGGAAACACTCTATGTCAACACTGCGCGGAATAAGTTTTATGCGATCTCTGGGCACTCCCAAATCTTCAACCATGTGCCTGCCGATCACATTACTTATTACAATTACTCGCCTACCCCAACCCATCACAAAACTAAACGGATGCTTCCGATAATAACCATGGCAGGTAGTAATAAAAACGGTTTTTGTTAAACAAGAAGCGATAAAAGCTGTCCAGGCCGGGACTCTAGAACGCGCATGAACAATAGAAATATTCTCTTTAAGGATTATTTCTTTTATTTTTGGAATCACGCTAACCATCGACCATAAAGTTTTTTTATCTACCGGAAGCTGATAATGTATGGCACCAGATTCAGTAAGAGGCGTAACCAGCCTGCCGCCAGCAGAAATTACTACTACCTTATGGCCAAGCCTAACTAACTCCCGCGATAAATCAAGAGTTCCCGTCTCAACTCCACCAACATTAAGTTCCGGGATTATTTGCAATATATTCATAGAATACGCTCAAGAGCCTCTTGGATTTTACTACGGTCATCTAGCCGCTTAGGGGCGTCTTTAGTTTTTAATAAAAGCTCTAAAGTTTGGCTTACGAGCTCCGGCTTGACTAACTTAATAAATCCATTTTTAGATAAATTACTAAGAAAATCCCGATGTTTAGGGCTTAACCCTTCAGAATCAAATACTATTGTATGAGCCATACTTTTTGCTGCTTCAGAAACCATAGAAATACTCTCGGGAGATACCACTACTACTTTGCTTAAACCAAGGATCCCGGATACGGAATACGAAGGATTTTTCCGGGATGCAAGCACTAAAAAACTACACGTTTTTTCACCTGCCAACTCTTTTTCTAAAAGTTCTTCTACCTCAATAGACGTCCTACGTGAACTGGTAGCTAAAATCTTTATATTGTTTTTCAAAGCGTTAGCCTTAACCCCTTTTAAAATTTCACTGACACATTTTACGGAAAGAGAAAATTTCTTTGTATCCCCTCCTAATAATATTCCGACATAATTATTTAGTTGAGGGTTAATACCTGGAGTATTATCGGATAATTCCTTACTACCTTGCTCAAGGTAATTTTTATCAACAATATTTAGCGCTCCCTCAGTAACCAGAACATTTTTCATCTCTTGAGGCTTGTCATGACGCGGGATAAAAATTAAATCAAATAAATTGCGCATATATAAAGGTGGTTTCATAGCAACTAATGATTTTGCATGGTGGTAACGAGAAAAAATAAGATTAGCTCCTGCCACTGAGGACCCGGTAGAAATCACTACATCCGGCTTAAAAGAAATAAGGCGCTGGAAAATATTTTTGTAATTTATTTGAATTTCGTGTAAGTTTACCGTAAAATTATTTTTTTTGTAATACTCCTCAACTTGTCTTGCAATTGCCTGCGATTGACGCAGGTGCCCGGTTTTTCCGTCGCTTATGATCAATACATTTTTTTGCGAAGAATATTTCCATACCCTATAACTCCATAAATATTGCGCGGGATTCAGCGTAATCTCATCCTCAAAAACTCGCACTAAACTTTGCAGGTTTTCTCGGATATCTGATTCATTATCGGAAGTTTTAACCAGCACAAATGGCGGGTGTATTGAAATTTTTATGTGCGGACCTTTCTCACGACTAAAAAATACAGGGATAAGCGCAGCATCATATTTAAGCGCAAGACGTACTGCACCCGATGCCATTGATGCGCTACGGCCAAAAAAATCAACTATTACCCCCTCTTTCCCTCCCTGATCCAGACTCAAACCTATAGCT
>CAKKSP010000022.1 GCA_919902045.1 Omnitrophica bacterium GWA2_41_15
GATGCAAACAGAGAATACGAGATAGTATTAAAGCTTGCTTCCCAACGTGAGCCGGAAAATGTTGAAGTTTATCGCAGCCTCGGTTTAATATATCTTAAACAAAAAAAAATAGATTTAGCTATAAAGACGTTTCAGTTGATTTTAAAGCTTGCCCCTCAAGACGCAGAAGCGCATTTTTACCTGGCAACTATTTATGATGAGCAAAAAGACCGTAAGCAAGCCGAGGAAGAATTAAAAAGTGCTCTTTCTTCTAAACCCGATTTTGCCGACGCCCTGAACTATCTAGGGTATATTTATACCGAAGAAAATAAGAATTTAGGCCAGGCCGAGACAATGATCCGTAAGGCACTTGAGATATCTCCGGATAATGGCGCCTATATTGATAGCATGGGTTGGCTATATTATAAACAGGCTAAATATGAACATGCTTTAGCCATGCTTGAAAAAGCAAGCCAGATTATTAATGATCCTGTAGTTTTAGATCATCTTGGTGATGTTTATGCGGTATTAGGGCAGTCGCAGAAAGCAAGGGATAGCTGGAAAAAATCCCTGAAACTTGATAGCCATCAATTAAAAGTAAAAGAAAAATTAAATAACTATGGCAGCGGAAAATAAAAAAATTATTGAGTTAGAAGCAAAAGCAAAACAAATCAGGCGTTTGATTGTGAGCATGCTTGCTGAAGCATGTTCAGGCCACCCCGGTGGAAGCTTATCTGCTACGGATTTAGTTACAGCGCTTTATTTTTCAGTAATGCGCCATAATCCTAAAGAGCCACTTTGGCAGGATCGGGATAGATTTCATATGTCTAAGGGGCATTGTTGCCCTTTATGGTATGCGGTTTTAGCAGAAAGCGGTTATTTCGGGCAAGAAAAACTTATGACTTTACGTAAGTTTGGTTCAACCCTCCAGGGGCATCCTGATCGTCGCGTTTGCGGAGTAGATGTGGCTTCTGGTTCTTTGGGCCAGGGGTTATCAGTTGGTTTAGGGATGTCTTTAGCAGCAAAGGTTGATCATAAGGATTACCGGGTGTATGTGCTTTTAGGAGATGGTGAAATTCAGGAAGGAAATATTTGGGAAGCGGCTATGGCTTCAAGCCATTATAAATGCGATAATCTTTGCGCGATGCTTGATTATAACGGTTTTCAGATCGACGGAAAAGTTAAAGATGTCATGGGCATTGAACCCCTGGCAGCAAAATGGCAGGCATTTGGCTGGAATACGATAGAAATTGACGGCCATAATATGGCTCAGATCTTAGATGCTTATGAAAAAGCTAAAAATTTTAAAGGAAAACCGACGATTATCATTGCCCGTACCGTAAAAGGTAAAGGCGTTTCTTTTATGGAAAATGTGGTAGATTTTCACGGCCGTCCTCCGACGAAAGAAGAAGCAGTGAAAGCGTTTAAGGAATTAGAATAATATGGCAGAATCATTATACCAACGCGACGTATACGGACAAACACTTATTGAATTAGGCAAAAAGAGATCCGATATCATTGTAATGGATGCTGATCTTTCATGCTCCACCCGCACCGGAGTTTTTGCCAAAGAGTTTCCGGAAAGATTTTTTAATTTCGGGGTAGCGGAACAAAATATGATGGCAACTGCCGCGGGTATGGCATCTTGCGGTAAAACCGTTTTTGTCTCAACCTTTGCTATATTTGCTTCCGGACGCGCCTGGGATCAGGTAAGAAATAGTATTGCCTATAGCAATTTTAGCGTGAAGATCGTTGCAACCCATGCCGGGATTACAGTCGGCCCCGATGGGGCAAGCCATCAGGCCTTGGAAGATATTGCTCTTATGCGCGTGTTGCCTAATATGAAGATCATTGTTCCTTGTGATGCTCCGCAGACCCGCGATGCGATTATGACAGCAGCTGAAACTCCCGGGTCTTTTTATATACGCCTGGGCAGGCCAAAGGTCGAGACTTTAGCAAATAAAGGTGACTTTAAGTTAGGGAAAGCCCAGGTACTTATTGAAGGTAATGATGTTGCTATTATTGCTTGCGGTATTATGGTTGCAGAAAGTATTGTTGCGGCAAAAAGTTTGGCTGCTAAAGGAATAAAAGCAAGAGTAATTAATATGCATACAATACGGCCTTTAGACGAAGAGGTTGTGCTTGATGCTGCCCGGAGTTGTCGCGGGATAGTAGTTTGCGAAGAGCATACGGTAGTAGGAGGTCTAGCCTCTGCAATAGATGAGATAGTAGCAGAAAAATATCCGGTAAAAGTGCGGCGAATAGCCGTAAAAAATCGTTTTGGCCAATCTGGGGAGCCGGCAGAATTACTGAAGGAATATAAGCTCACAGCCCAGGATATTGAAAACGCCGCGTTAGTATTAGCAGCTTAAGTGCCCACTTTAGTTTTAAAATCTTACGCTAAACTTAATTTGTATCTGGAGGTAGTGCGAAAGCGCCCAGATGGATATCATGAATTACGCACGATTTTTGAAAAAATTTCACTTGCCGATCAGATAAAACTTACTAAGCGTTCCGACGGTGAAATTAAAATAATTAGCACATCTTCCGAACTTCCCTCCGATTATACAAAAAATCTAGCTTACAAAAGCGCAAAACTCATTAAAGATAATTTTTGCCTAAAATGCGGGGTAGATATAAATATTATTAAACATATTCCCGTAGGCAGCGGTATGGGCGGAGGCTCAAGTAATGCTGCTACTGTGCTTTGCGGTTTAAACCGCTTATGGAAAATTAATCTTAAAGAAGAAGAGCTGGCAAAATTAGCATTAAAAATAGGAAGCGATGTGCCATTTTTTATTTATCAGGATTCATTTGCTTATGCCCAAGGTAGAGGCGAAAAAATTAAGAAGTTGCCTAAACTTACAGGGAAGAAATTTTGGCATATTTTAGTTGTTCCGCGGGTTTTTGTTTCTACAGCCGATATTTACCAAAGTTGGGATAATATAAAGAGTTTTGCGTTGACAAAAAGGAAAACCGATATTAGAATATTACTTTCGGCCTTAGAGAATAAAGATTATTCGCTTTTAAGCAGGTATCTCTATAATAGCCTGATGCCGGTTACAGAAAATAATTTTCCTCAAGTGAGTAAAATTATAGAAGTGATGCGCCAGGAAGGGGTAGGGGCATCTCTTATGTCCGGCAGCGGGCCAACGGTATTTGGCATAGTTTCCTCAAAAAATAAAGCAATGTCCATAGCAGCGAAAATGCGCTCTAAGGATGCGAGTTGGCGGGTGTTTTTGGCGCGGACAGTTTGATAGGGTTTGACAAGAAAATATGGAGGGGGATATGGAGATTACCGAGGTTAGGATATTTTTAAAGGATTCTCCTGATAAGAAGCTTAAGGCTTATGCAACCGTTACTTTTGATAATGCCTTTGTAGTTAGAAATATCAAGGTGATTGAAAGTTCAGGCGGCTTGTTTATTGCTATGCCTTCGCGTAAAGTCAAACACCCATGCCCTAAATGTGGTTTTAAGAATGAGTTGAAATCAAAATACTGCAACCAATGCGGCGCGCAGTTGCCTGTGGTGCAAAATCCGGTAGAACATCCCCCGGAGCAGAATGCTCAGGCTATGCATAAAGATTTAGCGCATCCGATAACCCAAAGGTTTCGCGAATATTTGCAGAAGCGAATTTTGGATGCATTCGAGCAGGAACGTAAACGTGGGGTTACGGTAACTTCTGTAGTATAAAATTTCTGCCCGGTAGTGTAATGGTAGCACATCAGAATTTGGGTCTGACTGTCAAGGTCCGAATCCTTGCCGGGCAATAAAATTTGCCCTTTTTTAAATGTAGGCAAATTATCCCGAAGCGTGCGAAGTAAATATTGGAGCCGTCTGGACGAAGACCGACGGCGACAAAATTTACGAGCGCTTACGCGAGGGGCAAAATTGATAATATTATGAAAACTAAAATTAATCCACTAGCTTGTATTATTCTTGCCGCCGGAAAAGGTGAGCGCATGAAATCCGCTACTCCTAAGGTGTTACACCAGATTTGCGGCAGGCCGATGCTGCATTATGTACTTGATGTTGTTTCAAGCCTTAAGCCAAAAGAAATGGTTTGTGTGCTTGGCCATCAGCATGAACAAGTAGCAAAAGTTTTGCCCAAAACTATCAAAGCAGTTTTACAGCGTAAACAGCTTGGCACGGCTGATGCGGTAAAATCAGGATTGAGCGGCCTCAAAAGTTTTAAAGGCACCGTGCTTGTTTTATGCGCAGATACTCCACTACTTAAAAAAGAAACCCTCGGCAAACTTATTAAATACCATACAGAAAATGCCTGTGCAGCTACTATTCTTACTGTTTTATTAGTTAAGCCTGCCGGTTACGGGAGAATTTTACGCGATAGATATAACAGCATTTTTGGTATTATAGAAGAAAAAGATGCCGATGATTTTCAGAAAGAGATTAAAGAGATAAATACCGGTATTATCTGTTTTGATAAGGATAAACTTATAAAAGCATTGACTAAGGTGCGGCCGAATAATCGTAAGAAAGAATATTATCTGACTGATGTAATTAGTATATTATCCTCCCAGGAAGAGCGTATTGAGGGAGTATGTATTGAAGATGTTGATGAAACTATGGGGATTAATTCGCGGGTTGAGCTGGCAAAGGCAAATTCTGTTATGCAGCGCAGGATAAACGAAAAACTGATGCGCGAAGGTGTTTCTATTGTTGATCCGGCTACAGCTTTTATTAATTACGGTACAAAAATCGGCCCTGATAGCGTAATTTATCCCTTTACAGTCATAGACAATGATGTTATAATCGCAAAACGTTGTTTTGTAGGGCCTTTTGCGCATCTGAGAGAAGGAGCGCGTCTTGAAGATGAAGTTATTTTAGGTAACTTCACCGAGATAGCGCGGTCAAAAATTGGCAGCCGTACCATTGCCAAACATTTTTGTTATGTTGGCGACAGCCGTGTTGGCCGCCAGGCCAATATCGGAGCTGGCGTAGTTACTGCTAATTTCGACGGAACTTCAAAGCATTCTACATTGATAAAGGATAATGCTTTTATCGGTTCCGATACTATCTTGGTTGCGCCGGTTGTAATTGGCAAATACGCTAAAACCGGCGCTGGTTCTGTAGTTACTAGCCGTCAAAATGTCAAAGATGGGCAAGTAGTGGTGGGAATACCTGCCCGGCCCCTCGTTAACAAAAATCAACCTAAGACTACACCGGCTTTACGCCGGGGTTTGCGGTAGGTTGATACTGAGCCGCTTTCAAGCGGCGAATGTATAAATCCAAGAGGTAGCAAATGGATAAATTGGCGATTTTTAGCGGCAATGCTCATTTGGAGCTTGCCAACAATATTTGTAAATCATTAAAGATAAAACTTTCCGGGGTTCTTGTTTCAAAGTTCAGCGAAGGAGAGATCCGCGTTAAAATAGAAGATAATGTGCGCGGTAAGGATGTGTTTATAATTCAACCTACCTGTTCTCCGCCGAATGATAATCTGATGGAGCTCTTGATTATGATTGATGCGCTTAAGCGCGCATCTTCGCAAAGAATTACTGCTGTTATCCCTTATTTTGGTTATGCGCGCCAGGACCGGAAAGATCAGCCGCGTGTTCCGATTACGGCAAAATTAGTCGCTAACCTCCTGACTACTGCCGGAGCAAACAGGATTCTGACGATGGATTTGCATGCCGGACAAATTCAGGGATTTTTCGATATTCCTATGGATCATCTTTTTGCAATCGGGGTTCTGGGGGAACATTTAGCAAAATTAAAGCTTTCTGACGTGGTAATAGTTTCTCCGGATGTAGGTGGAATCAAGATGGCGCGCGCTTATGCCAAACGTTTAGGTGCTGGGCTTGCTATTATAGATAAACGCCGTTTATCTCCTGAAAAAGCAGAAGCAATGCATATATTAGGAGAAGTAACAGATAAAAACGCAATTATCGTAGATGATCTGGTAGCTACCGGAGGTTCTTTAATGGAGGCAGTAGTAACATTAAAGAAAGCCAATGCTAAGACTGTGCGTGCTGCAATTACTCATGGAGTACTTTCCGGAAATGCCATGGAAAATGTCGATAGATGCAAGGAGCTGGAGGAAATTTTTATTACCGATAGTATACCGCTTCCTGATCATAAAAAGCATCCGCGTATCAAGGTGATAACGGTTGCGGATTTGTTGGCAGAAGCGATAAAGAGGATTCACAAAGAAGAATCCGTTAGTTGCCTGTTTGACTAAAAAAATAAAGAATGGAGTGAGTTTGAAATGGAAGAGATATTTTTAGAAGCGCAAGTTCGTCAGGAAATCGGCCGGGCTCCGGCAAAAAAATTACGCACTGAGAGTTTTATTCCCGCGGTTCTTTACGGGCAGGAAAAAGAGCCCATAGTGCTTAAAATTCCCCGAAGGAATTTTTTGCATCTTATTCATGAGCATCGTTCGGAAAACATAATTATCAGTTTGCAAATTAAAGATGATACAAAGAAAAAATCGCGTCCTTGCCTGATTAAAGAAGTCCAGCATGATCCGGTAAAAGGAGATATCGTGCATCTTGATTTTCAGGAGATTTCTTTAACTAAGACGATTAAGGTTAATGTTCCGATTGCCACAAAGGGAGAATCCATCGGAGTTAAGCAGGACGGAGGATCTCTTGAGCATATTCTTTGGGAGATTGAAGTGGAGTGTCTACCTACGGATATCCCAAAATCTATTGAAGTAGATATCAGTAGTCTTAAGCTCGGAGACAATATCCATATTAAAGATATCAAATTTCCTGGGAATATTAAAGTAATCAATGAACAGGATGCGATTGTAATTACTGTGGCTGCTCCGATGAAGGAAGAAGTTCCTGCGGATGCCTTAGAAGGTGAAGCTAAGGTAGAGCTTGAAGTAATCAAAGAAAAGAAGCCGGATCCTGAAGCAGAAGGTAAAGAAGGTAAAGGTAAAGAAGAGAAGAAATAATCTTCTAAGATGAAATTGATTATTGGTCTAGGCAACCCCGGGAGCGCTTATAAAGATACCCGCCACAATTTAGGGTTTATGGTGGTTAAGGCTCTGGGCAAAGATCTCAAGATAGGTTTAAAAAGAGATTTTAGGATGCGAGCCTACGTAGGCAGCAAGAAGCGGGCAGGAGAAGAAATTATCCTGGCTTTACCGCAAACCTACATGAATCTTTCCGGTGAATCAGTAGTTGCTTTAGTAAAAAAATACCGGGTTAATATTGCTGATATTTTGGTTGTTTGTGATGATATGGATCTTGAGTTTGGCCGAGTTAAGATTAAAGTAAATGGTTCATCCGGAGGCCAACGGGGCTTAGCATCTATTATCGAGCGTTTAGGTGGCAATGAATTTGCGCGTATGCGTGTAGGAATAGGAAGGCCCGATTCGCAGGAAGCAAGCGAATATGTGTTAAGTAGGCTCGATAATTCCGAACGTAAGCAGTTAGATTCAATTATTGAGCGCGTTTTAGATGGTATCAAAATTTGGCTTGATAAAGGGATAAAAGAAAGTATGGATATTACAAATAAGAAGGAGTCGTAATGATTACTAGAAAGTACGAAGCAATGTTTATTCTTAAAATCGAAATTTCCGAAGAAGAAAAACAAGAAGTCTACGGGCAGATTAAAGATACGATTGCCAAAAACGGCGGTACTATTACAAATGCCGCGGTATGGAACGAAAAACGTAAAATGACCTTTCCGATCAAGAAACACCAGGAAGGGCTTTATTATCTCGTAACTTTTACCTCTCCCGCAGAATCTATAGTAAAAATGAAACAGATTTTTCATATTAACGAAAATATCCTGCGCGTATTAATTACTAGTCAAGAAAAATAGGAAGTTACATTAAAGTAGGAGAATCTGATGGCAAGCCTAAATAAAATATTACTCATTGGTAACCTTACTAAAGATCCGGAATTGCGCTATACCCCGCAAGGAATCGCAGTCGCAAATTTAAGAATGGCAATTAATCGCCGTTTTAAAGATAGAAATCAGGAAACCAAAGAAGAAGTATGTTTTATAACTGTAGTAGTATGGGATAAACAGGCTGAAACCGTTAATCAGTATTTACATAAAGGAAGCCCGTTATTCGTGGAAGGAAGGCTGCAATCCCGTTCTTGGGAAGATGCCTCTGGTCAGAAACGTAATGTCATAGAAGTGCGCGCAGAGCGCGTGCAATTTTTAGGTTCCCCCGGCCAAAAGGCAGCCGCAGCACCGGAAGCAGACGAAGCGCCTTTAGCCGAACCTAATACTGAATCCGCTTGGATTGAAGAAAGTGAGGAGAAGAGCTAATGTTTATGAAGAGAAAAATACTAGGGAAAAAACCTTTAAAAAGAAAAGGATCGGGTTTACCGATGCGAAAACGCCGTTGTCGTTTTTGCGCCGATGCAAACAATCTGATAGACTATAAAGAAGTCAAGCCTTTAGAGGGGTTTATTAAGGAACGGGGTAAAATTATATCCCGGAGATTTTCCGGTAATTGTGCCCGCCACCAAAGGAAGCTTGCAGATGCGATAAAAAAAGGGCGTTTCTTAGGGCTGCTTGCTTATACGCGGTATTAACTAGAAAGGTATTATTATGGAAGTTATACTTGTTCAAGACGTAGATAAAATAGGAAAAATTGGCGCAGTGGTGAAAGTAAAAGACGGCTATGCCCGTAATTTTCTTTTTCCGAATAGCCTTGCTGTTCCGCTTACCTCTGCAAATCTCAAAAATTTAGAAAGAGAAAAGCAGCGCCGCGTTGAAATTCAGGAAAAAACAAAACAACAGGCTATTTCTTTAAGAGACAGATTACAGAAACTTTCCCTTACCATTCCTGTGCTTGCCCAGGAGGGAGAGAAGCTTTACGGTGGGATTAACACCCTTGAAATTTCACAAGCGCTTAAAGAAGAAGGCATTGATCTAGATAAGGATGCCATACTGCTTGAAGAGCCTATTAAAACGCTGGGGATTTACGAAGTGCCGGTGAATTTGCATCCGGAAATCCAGGTAACTTTAAAAATCTGGGTAGTTAAAAAATAATGACAGAGATGCTACTTGAGAAGATTCCTCCGCAGAATCTAGAAGCTGAAATGGCGGTTTTGGGTTCGATGCTAATTAGCAGTGAAGCCATCGGCGTATCGGTTGAATCTCTTAGTAACCAATCATTCTATAAAGCCTCGCATAATAAAATCTTTGAGGCAATTTGTTCTCTTTACAACGAAAATAAGGCGGTTGATTTATTAACTCTTACTAATGAGCTTAATAGCCGCCAGATGCTTGATGATATAGGTGGCGCAAGCTATCTTGCCGGCTTAGTAAATTCTGTTCCTACTGCCGCTAATATCGGCCACTATGTTAGCATTGTTAAAGAAAAGAGCATTCTGCGTTGCCTTATCAGTAACGCTACAAAGATTGTCAGCCTTTCTTATGGAAGTGAAGGTAATGTCGCCGAAGTAGTAGATCAGGCTGAGAAGCTGATGTTTGAAGTAAGCGATGCTCATCCCCGCGGCGGATATCAGCAACTTAAAGAAATTATTAAAGCTAATATTGAATCCATTGACCGGCTTTATCATAACAAAAGCCATGTCACTGGCGTTGCTACCGGTTATATTGATTTTGATATGAAAACTGCCGGGTTGCAATTTTCTGATTTAATTGTCATCGCCGGACGGCCTTCTATGGGTAAGAGCGCGCTTGCTCTTGGTATTGCAGAATATGCCGGAGTAGTTGAAAAAAAACCCGTAGCAATCTTTAGCCTGGAAATGTCTAAAGAGCAACTTGTGCAGAGGATGCTTTGCAGCCACGCTAAAGTTGATGCGCATAAGGTGCGCACTGGTTATCTTGCAACTTCAGATTGGCCAAAGCTTACAGCAGCAGCAGGAAAACTTTCCGAAGCCCCGATTTTTATTGATGATACTCCGGCCGTTTCTGTTATGGAATTACGCGCAAAAGCCAGAAGGCTTAAGGCGCATCATGATATCCAGCTGGTAATTTTAGATTACATGCAGTTAATGCGCGGTTCAGGCCCTACAGACAGCCGTCAGCAGGAAATTTCAGAAATCTCCCGCTCGCTTAAAGCATTGGCGCGTGAATTAAACGTTCCTATTATTGCTATTAGCCAGTTATCGCGCGCAGTTGAGTTGCGTACTGATCATCGGCCGCAGCTTTCGGATTTACGCGAATCAGGGGCGATAGAGCAGGATGCGGATGTGGTAGTTTTACTTTTACGCGAAGAGTATTATAACCCGACTTCTGAAAATCAAGGGATCGCAGAAGCGATTATTGCTAAGCAGCGCAATGGCCCTGTTGGCTCGCTAAAACTTGCGTTTATAAAAGAATTTACGCGCTTTGATAATCTTGCTCGCACAGAATAAATTTTTTTGTTGAATAATCCTCTTATTTTATATATAATTATAACAATGCGAAAAACAATCCTAGTAGCGTTTGCACTTTATGCAGTAACAATCTTAAATCCTTCTTTTGTAAAAGCAGAAGATGCTGTAAACATCACCGCAATTGATATCAAAGGCAATAAATCCATAAGTTCAAATACAATTATTTCTAAGATGAAACTGCGCGTAGGTGCTCCTTACCAGGAGTCTGTGGTAAGCGATGACTTAAAGCGGCTTTATCTATTAGGATATTTTAGCGATATTAAAATTGATAAGGAAGATTATAAGGGTGGAGTAAAGATCCTTGTTACGGTAGAAGAAAGGCCGATTATTGAAAAGATTCTTTTTAGCGGGATTAAGCGGTTACGTAAGACAAGTGATAAATTAAAAGAGGAACTTAAGTCTAAGGAAACACAATACTTAGATTACCCTAGCCTTAATGAAGATGCCGTAAGCGTAAAAAAATCCTATGAGAAGATCGGTTATGGTAATGCCAAAGTAGAATATGATGTCTCTCTTGATAAAGAGAAGAATAAAGCCAAGGTAGAATTCAAAATAACAGAAGGCCAAAGATTAAAAATTAAAAAAATTATTATTTCGGGAAATAAATCTTTTTCTAACCGGCGCCTGCTTAAGCTAATGAAAACTAAGCGCGCTTGGCTTTTTAATGGCGGCTCGATTAAAGAAGAAGTTTTTAAAGAGGATATAGAACGCCTTAATGCTTTTTACAAGAAGAATGGGTTTTCAGATGTGGAACTGGCCTATGAAATAAAAGAAAATGTGCGCAGGCCGTATCTTTTGGCAATTGAGATTACGATTAAAGAAGGAATGAAATATTTAGCAGGAAATATAGAGATCAAAGGAAATGAAAATATTGATAAAACACAGATACTTTTAAAATTAAAAGAGTGCGTCCCGGGTAAAGTTTTCAGCCAGGAAGCGCTTAAAGAAGATATTTCAAATATCCAAAGTTTATATTTTGATAAAGGATATATTTTTGCCCAGGTTGAAGAAGTTGCTTCACTAAATCCTGCCACTAACCGCGTTGACATTACGTATAATATTACGGAAAACGAAATTGCCTACGTGAATAGAATTAAGATTCGCGGTAATGTTAAAACTAAAGATATCGTTGTAAGGCGTGAACTGCGTATTAAGCCCGGAGACCGGTTTGACGGAGAAAAATTACGTAGGAGTAAAGAGAGGCTGCAGAATCTAGGATATTTTGAAGAAGTTAGTTATGATGTTGAAGATGCGCAAGTGAAGGATCCGAATAAAAAAGATCTATTGGTTGATGTTAAAGAAAGCAAAACCGGCGCTTTTAGTTTTGGCGGTGGATATAGCAGTGTAGATCAATTCGTCGGGTTTATGGAGATAGAGCAGAAAAACTTTGATTGGAAGAATTTTCCGTATTTTACCGGTGCAGGGCAGGACCTTAAACTACGGGCATCATTCGGGACATTAAGCGATAGTTATGATTTGAGTTTTACCGAGCCGTGGATTTTTGATTATCCGGTTTCATTTGGGTTTGATGCCTACAAACGTACGCATGATAGAGAGTCGGACGTTGGTTATGGTTATGATGAAAATGTTACCGGAGGCGATCTACGCTTAGGTAAGGAATTATCGGAGTATCTAAAAGGTAATCTTACTTATCGAATGGATACTATTGAGATCGGAAGTGTTACTGATAGTTCAACTACAGATTTAAAAAGCGAGGAAGGTACAAATACTATCAGCAGTTTAACAACCGGCCTTAATTATGACAGCAGGGATAATGTATTTAACCCGACTAAAGGGAATGTCCTGGGCGGTTCGTTTGAAATTGCCGGAGGGCCGTTTGGAGGAGATAAAGATTTTTTAAAGTTATACTCTAATATGTCGCATTATTTGTCTCTTTTTAAAGGTTCAGTTATTGAAATCCGCGGACGCGCAGGGTTAGCAGATCCTTACGGAGATTCCGATACAATGCCTATATATGAAAGATTCTTTGCAGGCGGAGCTAATACGATCCGTGGTTATCATGAGCGAAAGATCGGGCCGATTGATCTGGTTTCCGAAGATCCTTTAGGCGGAGAATCCTTGTTGATCGGTAACCTTGAATATACTTATCCTTTGATTGAATTTTTAAAAGTTGCGCTTTTTTATGATACAGGTAATGTTTGGGCAAAAATGTCGGATATTGGTTCAGGCGGCTTTAAGTCAGGGGCAGGTTTTGGTGTGCGCATTAAAACTCCGCTTGGGCCTGTTGTACTTGATTACGGTATTCCTTTAAATAAGGAACCTGGTGAAGAAACTAAAGGAAATGGCAGGCTTCATTTCAGCATGAGCCACGGTTTTTAGAAAGTGTGCTTTCCGCAATAAACCAATTTTAACAAGGGGGATATCATGAAGAAGTTAGTTTTAGCTACAGCATGTTTTTTTTCATTTTTTTTAAGCTCTTCGTTATTACAGGCAGCAGAATTAAAATTTGCCTATGTTGATTTAAGCCGTATTTTTAACGAATATTCAAAAACTAAGGATTACGATAAAAGCTTAACTTTAAAAGAAGAAACCTATAATACCGAGCGCGATAAGAAGGTCGAAGAGATAAAACAGTTGCAGGATAAAATCAACCTTTTAAGTGAGAAAGAAAAAGAAAGCAAAAAAGGCGACCTTGAAAATAAAATGAAAACTTTAAATGATTTTGACCGCGAAAAACAGACTGACCTGCGTAAAGAGCAGGATGAAAAAATGAAAGAGATCCTTAAGGATATAGAGGATGTAATCAAACAGTATGCGGAAAAAGAAGCATATACATTAGTTTTTAATGATCGTGTTTTAGTTTATCAGAACAAAAGCCTTGATATCAGCGATAAAATCATGGAGCTTTTAAATAAGGCCCCTGTAAAAGACGCGGCGAAGAAGGGCTCTAAATAAGTAGTTTGAAAGATGCAAAAGACACTTAAAGAGATCGCCAAATTTATAGAAGGCGAGATTATAGGAAATGATAAGGTCCAGATTACCGGAGCTGCGGGAATTAAAGAAGCGCAAGTTGGTGATATAACTTTTTTATCTAATCCTAAATATCTGCCTTTTCTTGAAAAAACCAACGCTTCAGCAGTAATTACTTCACGTCAGATAGATAAGGCGCCGGTCTCGATTATCCGCACGGAGAATCCATCGCTTGCATTTGCAAAAGCAATTTCACTTTTTAAGCCTGAAGATACTAGCCACCCGAAAGGTATACATCAAAGCGTGCTTTTTGGAAAAGATGTTTTGCTTGGAAAAAATGTTAATATCGGCCCTTACGTTGTCATTGAGGATGGAGTTGCAATAGGTGATAATACTATAATTTATTCGGGTACTTATATTGCGCATCATAGCGAAATAGGAAACAACGTCCTTATATATCCGAATGTATCAATACGCGAGCATGTAAAAATAGGCAGCCGCGTAGTGATTCAGAGCGGGGTAGTAATCGGTTCAGAAGGTTTTGGTTTTGTTACAATTGATGGTAAACATCACCGTATCCCCCAGATAGGGGAAGTGCTTATTGAAGATGATGTTGAGATTGGCGCAAATGTTACTATTGACCGCGCCCGTTTTAATAAGACTATCATCGGTAAAGGCACCAAGATTGATAACCTTGTTCAGATTGCCCATAATGTGGTTATAGGTGAGAATTGTTTTATTATTTCACTTACCGGGTTATCCGGTAGTTCTTCAATCGGTAATAATGTTACTATTGCCGGGCAAGCAGGAGTGGCAGGGCATGTTCATATCGGAGACGGCACAATTGTAGCTGGCAGGGCAGGGGTAACTAAATCTATTCCGGAAAATTCTTTTGTTTCCGGTTATCCGGCAAAGCCTCATGAGGTAGCAAAAAATATTCATGCCTGTGTGCAGAATCTTCCCAGGCTTTATGAGCAGGTAAAAGAATTAAAAAAAGAATTGCAGTCTATTAAGGAGCAGCAAAAAAATGGCTGAAAAACAAAAAACTATTATTAAAGAAGCCAGCGTAAAAGGTGTTGGTTTACATACTGCGCATGAAGTCGTTATGACTTTTAAGCCTGCAGAAGTTGGTTCAGGAATAAACTTTGTGCGTACAGATATAAAAACATATCCGGTTATTAAGGCAGTAATGGAGAATCTCTTGCCTCCGGAACGTTCTCCGCGCCGTACTTCTTTGGGTAATAAAGATGGAGTAGAGATCCATACCATAGAGCATCTGATGGCAGCGCTTGCCGGATTAGGTATAGACAATTTATGCGTAGAATTAAATAATGATGAAATTCCCGGCCTTGATGGGAGTAGCTTACAGTTTGTGGAGTTGTTGTTTAAAGCTGGAATAAAAGAACAGGATAAGGAAAAACAGTATTTAGTTGTGCGAGAACCTGTTTTTATAGAAGAGGCTGGTTCAAGTATCGCAGTATTTCCTGCGCAGGAATTTAAACTTTCTTATACCTTAAGTTTTGACCACCCACTACTTAAGGCAAGTTTTAGGGAGCTTACATTTTCTCCGGAAGTTTTTCAGAAAGATTTAGCTTCGGCGCGCACATTCTGCCTGGCAGATGAATCAATCGGGCTCAAGCAGCAGGGTTTAGGCTTGGGCGCCAATTATAATAATACCCTGGTAGTCGGAAAAAGTGGGGTAATTAACAATACACTGCGTTTTGATGATGAGTTTGTCCGGCATAAAATGCTTGACCTGATCGGGGATCTTTATGTGTTAGGCCAGCCCATTAAGGCACAGGTTATTGCGATTAAAAGCGGCCATTCACTAAATTTAAAACTTATTCAAAAGTTAGAGAAGCAGCGACAGCAAATGGGCACCCAGATGGATATAGAAATGATAATGAAAATACTACCGCATCGCTGGCCGTTTCTTTTTGTGGACCGTATCACGTATATGGAAGAAGGTAAATTTGTGGTAGGGATAAAAAATGTAACGTTAAACGATTACTTTTTCCAGGGGCATTTTCCTTCAAAGCCGGTTATGCCCGGAGTCTTGATTATCGAGGCAATGGCGCAGGTTGGAGGAGTGATGATGCTTTCTATTAAGGAGAACCGTGGTAAACTCGCGTTTTTTTTAACAGCAGATAATATTAAATTTCGTAAAACTGTAGTGCCGGGAGACCAGCTGGTTTTTGAAGTTACTGCCGGAAGAATCAAGTCTAAAACCGGACAGGTGCACGGAGTAGCTTTGGTCGACGGGAAAGTTGTGGCTGAAGCAGACCTTATGTTTGCGCTTTCTGAAAATTAATTTTTAATCTATGCCTAATATACATAAAACCGCTATAGTATCTAAAAAAGCCAAAATAGCTGACGATGTGCAAATCGCTCCGTATGCGGTTATTGGCGATAATGTGACTTTAGGAAAAGGCGTTA
The DNA here is from genome assembly GCA_919902045.1 of Omnitrophica bacterium GWA2_41_15. GTDB lineage: Bacteria > Omnitrophota > Gorgyraeia > Gygaellales > Profunditerraquicolaceae > CAKKSP01. The sequence goes on from CAKKSP010000022.1 coordinate 15,684, forward strand.
AGATTGGTTCTCATTGCGTATTAGACGGCTATACTTCTATTGGCAATGATTGTCAGATTTTTTCCTTGGCAGTGATTGGTAGTCAGCCGCAGGACCTGAAATTTAAAGGTGAAAAATCTTTTCTTCAGATCGGATCTGGTAATATTATCCGCGAATTCTGCACCTTTAATCCGGGCACAGGAGAAGGCAGCAAAACAATAATCGGTAATAATAATCTTTTTATGGCCTATTCTCATGTAGCACACGACTGTCAGGTAGGCAATAGCAATATCTTTGCTAATAACGCCACCCTTGCTGGCCATGTTAGAGTAGAGGATAAAGTCGTAATCGGAGGCTTGGCTGCTATTCATCAGTTTGTGCGCGTGGGCATGCTTTCTATTATCGGCGGATGTTCTAAGGTAGTCAAAGATATCCCCCCTTATTCAATGTGCGACGGGCATCCGGCGATGGTTTATGGGCTTAATCTTGTAGGGCTTAGAAGAAGCGGTATAAACCGAGATACAATAAAAGAACTCAAAAGCGCTTATAAAATTATTTTTCATTCCGGATTGTCTTTAAAACATGCGCTGGAGGAGATGGCGCAGAAAATCCCTGCTCTGCCGGAAATAACCTATTTTGTAAATTTTGCGCGTAATTCCGAGCGTGGTTTAAGCCGTTCCTGCCTTAAAGATAATGAAAACGATCGGGCTTATTGCCGGTAATCGTAAATTCCCCCTCCTTTTTGCCGAAGGCGCACGGCGCCATGGTTATAAAGTAATAGCAGTTGGAATTCGTCGCGATACTTTGGCGTTATTAGAAAAAAAAGTAGATAAGTTTTTTTGGGTGCACTTGTCAGAACTTGATCGCCTGATTTCGATATTTAAGGAAGAAGGCGTGAAAGAAATTGCCATGGCAGGCCAAGTCAGTCCAGCCAGGCTTTTTAGCCGCGAAGTAATAAGAAGCCCGCAGCTTCAGGAGCTGTTAAAGCAGGTAAAAGATAAACGAGCGGATTCTATTTTTGGAGCGCTTGCTGATAAACTAAAAGCAGCTGGGTTTAATTTAGTTGATTCAACGCTTTTCTTAAAAGAGTATATGCCGGGAGTTGGCGTGCTAACTAAGCGTCAACCTACGGATACAGAATGGGAAGATATTCATTTCGGTTTTAATATCGCCAAAGAATTAGGAAGGTTAGATATCGGCCAAAGCGTAGCAGTAAAGGAGAAGGCTGTAGTCGCAGTAGAGGCGCTTGAGGGAACAGATAACCTTATCAGGCGGGCAGGAGCTTTAAGCCGCGGGAAAGTTGTGGTAGTAAAAGTAAGTAAGCCTAAGCAGGATAAGCGGTTTGATATACCGGTGATAGGGTTAAATACCATAAAAAACCTTATCCGCGCAAAAGCAGTATGTTTAGGTATTGAGGCTGGGCAGACGCTTTTTATTGATCAGGTGAAGGCACTAGCTTTAGCTGATAAATGTGGTTTGGCAATCGCAGCAGTTAAAAATCCTTGACATCTTTTGAGCTCGTGTTATAACATTGGTTAACAAAGGAGGAGAACAATGGCAAGGACATGTTGTAGTCGGTCAAAGGAGATGGAATTCAAACTTTTTGCACCTAAAGCTAAGAAGGTAAGTGTTGCCGGGACCTTCAACAACTGGGATATTAAATCTGATTCTGCTAAGAAGGATGCAAAAGGCAGTTGGGCTGTTAAGCTTGAGCTTAAGCCGGGTAGATACGAATACAAATTTTTCGTAGACGGAAATTGGGTTAATGATACAAATTCACTTGTTACCTACAACAACTTTGGGACACAAAATAATATTGTTGAAATAAAATAAACGGTTTTTATCTGTAAAGCCATAGTTACCCCCATATCTAATTAGAATAATTGGTATGGGGGTTTCTCATATTAGAGAAAAATGAAATATATTTACGGCCCCGTGCATTCCAGGCGCTTAGGTTTATCCTTAGGGGTTTCTTTAACTCCTTATAAGACTTGTAGTTTTGATTGTATCTATTGTCAACAGGGTAATACTACGAATTTAACTCTTGAGCGTAAAGATTACCTGTTTCTTGAAGATATCCTCATTGAAATTAATACCTGGATTAATCAAAATCCTTCCGAAGCATCCCAATTAAATTATATCACTCTTTCCGGAGCAGGTGAGCCAACTCTGCATATAAAAGTAGGCGAATTTATCCGTAAGATAAAACAGCTTGTTCCCGTTCAGGTGGCAGTGATAACTAATTCTTCGCTTTTGGCAGACTCAAAGTTGCGCCAGGAGCTCCAAGCCGCAGATTTGATTGTTCCATCTTTAGATGCGGCAGATCCCAAAGCTTTTTTGCGTATTGATCGGCCAGCTGAAGCGGTAAGCCTTGAGGCTATTATCTTAGGGCTTATAAGTTTACGTAAGGAATTTCGCGGCCAGATTTGGCTTGAGGTGATGCTGGTTAAAGGGATTAATGATGATTTGCGCTACATAAAGAAATTAAAAGATGCAATTGAACTGATTAATCCTGATAAAATTCAGCTTAATTCCCCTGTCCGCAGTACCGCTATGCCAGGTGTTTTGCCTGTAGAGAGCGCAAAACTTAAAAAAATTAAAAAAATCTTAGGCGATAAGTGCGAAATAATATAGATGCGCCCATAGCTCAACTGGATAGAGCGCCAGCCTTCGAAGCTGGATGTTGCAGGTTCAACTCTTGCTGGGCGCGCTAATATTATATAAAATATAGATTTACAATATTTATTAGAGTGTTAAACTAAATTTTAGTTAGTGTGCTCAGGCTTTAGCAAATAACGAAGGGGGGGGAGCATGGCAGGCAGGTTGAAAAAAATAGTAGACCACGTAAAAGCCAGGTCTTTTTTTAATAATTTGGCAATTTCAATGCTCAATATGAAGTTAAATACAGATGTTGAGCGGTTTAGCGATAATACTCCGGATGACCCTGAATTGGAGAAAAAGCTTATTGAGGCGGCAAAAGAAGTTTTAGGTAAGGATAAATTTGACCTTGTATTATAACTACATCTTAAGCTGCAATAATAAAACTAATATCCAAAGGGAGGGGTAAATGAAGAAAATAAATATGTTAATAGCAATATTGCCGGGGTTATTTATTGCTTTTGCGTTGTCTTTTCTTGGTGAAAGATTATCTCATAAGGGGCCGCTTTATGATGCTTTTTTTGTTGCTTTTATAGGCAGCATTATCGTTGGAAACCTCATCCGTAAAAAATCATTTCTCTGGATGGGGACAGCTCTTTGTAAAGATTTACTCATACCCGTAGGTTTATTGCTTTACGGGACACAGGTTAATTTTGCCGAAGTTATAAAATTAAAACCAGCGATTTTTGTCATTTCACTGATTAACGCATTTTTATATTTTAGCGTGATCTATCTTTGCAATAGGTATCTGTTTAAAATAACCAATAATAAAATTTCTTTTCTTAGTGGAGGCGCTAATTCTATCTGTGGAGTAGCTGCGACTGCTGTTTATGTGCCATTTGCTGATGCTAAAGAAGATGAAGTAACAGGAACATTACTTGCAATAGTAATCACCGGCTTAATTGCGGTTTTTTCTACCGCTTATGTTATTCCTAAACTTATGGGTAAGTTTATGGGCACTCTTACAAATGACCAGTATTCTGCGTTAGCAGGGACTACTTTGAATCAGACCGGAGCAGTAAAATTAGCTGCGCAACTTTATAATGAGAAGACGGTCAAAGTCGCCTTGGCCATTAAAAACTTCAGGACTTCTTTGATTATTCCCTCTGCCTTGTTTATTATGTTTCTTGCACAGAATTGGGGGGGCACGGCAGAGAAGATGTCAGCTGAACTTAAGAAAAGTGCTGTAAGATACGGGATATTTATTGCCTTGCTTTTCTTTGGGGCATCATTGATCTTTACTTTTACAGGAATGCATAAATATTCTAAAGTCATTGAGCCTTGGTTTAAGGTAATTTTTGGTATGACTTTAGCAAGCGTTGGGTTATTATGTAATATAAAGAAGATTTTTAAGAAAGAGATTTTTTTGAATATACTATCTTCGATTATTGCCTGGGCAATAGTTGCTTATGTCAGCGTAATTACGATATACCTTTATGTAAAATAGCATTGGGTTTAAGCGCATTTCTTACAGGGACACTTTTTAAATTTAAATTATATGCTAAAAAGTGTCCCTAAAATTTTGTTTTAAAAAATTTTAAATCATATCTGAAGAGTGTTATGATACGTCTGAAGGAAAAATGAAAAAATGTCCGTTTTGCGCAGAAGAGATTCAAGATGAAGCGATAAAATGTAGGTTTTGCGGAAGCATGTTAGAAGATAAATCACAAAAGAATAAGTGGTATTTTAAAACTTATTGGATAGTCATTGCTTTTTTAAGTGTGGGCCCACTGGCGTTGCCATTAGTATGGTTTAATCCTCGTTTTAGCCAAAAAAAGAAAATAATTCTAACTATAATAATTATTATCTTAAGCTGCTATCTAGGTTTTTTGCTTACGAATTCACTACGCTCTATAAAAGAATACTATGGTTGGAATTTGTGATAAAATATGATATTAGGAGATTGGTTATAATTAAATGATTAAGAGGAGGAGAAAAATGGATTTAAATGATAAAATTAAATTAGCAATAAGATGGGCAATTACAGCGGTTATTGTTGTCGTAGCTCTGATAATTTTATTTGGAAGTTTTTATGTAATAGGGGTTGGCCAGGTGGGTGTAATATTTAATCAGGCTACGGGAAGAACCAAATCGGTTCAGTCAGGGTTTAGCCTAAAATTACCGATTATTGAACAGCTTAATGTATTTGATATTAGAACGCAGAGGATTGATATAACAGAAGATTGTGCTTCTAAAGATTTACAGCTTGTCAGAATGAAAACAGTAATAAACTACCATCTTGATTATACTAAAGTAAATGAAATATTTACCAAAGTAGGCAGGGACTACACTGATAAAATAATAATTCCTATCACTAATGAAATTGCCAAATCTTTAGTATCGCAATATACTGTAGAAAATATTATTGTAAAACGAGCAGAATTAAAAGATGCCATTGAAGAAGCTTTACGTATAAAATTAAAAGAATATTTTGTAGTAATTGAAAGCGTTAACCTGGTGAATATTGATTTTACCCCGGAATTTAATAGAGTAGTCGAAGCCAAGCAGATTGAAGAACAGAAAATAAAAACAGCTGAATATAAGAAGATGCAAGCAGCTCAAAATAAAGATGCAGTTATTTTAGAAGCCGAAGGAGAATCGAGAAGGCAGGAATTAATAAAAGCAACTGTTAACCCCCAAATTGTTTCTTTAGAATGGATTAAAAAGTGGGACGGCAAACTCCCAGTTACAATGCTAGGTGATGATACAGTAATGATGTTGAATAAAGATAGCAAGTAAAAATTAGGGGTAGATATGCTTACTCTTCCAGAGGGCTGAACTCTTATGTTCAGCCCTTTCTACTGGAATATATAAAATGAGAATTTTATTGAGCTCAATTTGTTTAGAAACAGGCACAGATCTTCAACTTGCTCTTTATTACCTAAAGAGTCATTTTATGAAATATTCTCAAAATAATGATCCTGCCTTAGAAGTAAAGATAAAAGTTTTTAATGAAAACCAGCCTACCGATCTTATTGTCAAAAAAATCATAAATCAAAAGCCTTTTCTGGTTGGGTTTTCATGTTATCTCTGGAATATAAAAAAGACGTTGAGAATTTGTCGATTGTTGAAGAAAAATAATAAGCAGTTGAAGATATTTTTGGGCGGGCCAGAGGTAACTCCTCGCGCAGAGGAGATACTTTTAAAAGAAAAGGCTGTTGATATAGTTGTTCGGGGAGAAGGAGAGGCTACTTTTTTAGAATTAGTGGAAACTTTCCAGCTGGGAGGCGTTTTATTATCCCAAATAAAGGGTATTTCATTTCGGGAAGCAAAAAAGATTATTCATAATTCTGACCGGCCAAATATTGTTGAGCTGGCTTTGATCCCTTCACCCTATCTTTGTGGTTTGGTAAACCTTAAGCATAAGAATATCCTGGATGTGCCTCTTGAAACAACCCGGGGTTGTTTGTATCGCTGTAGTTACTGCTATTATCATAAGAATTTTACTTGTGTAAGGCGCTTTCCGTTAAAAAGAATCGAAAAAGAATTAAAGTTCATTCTTTCTCAAAAGCCCAGGGAAGTATATCTGATGGATGCAACCTTTAACTCAAGCCACCAGAGAGCAATTGAAATCCTTAAAATATTCCAGAGATATAATAAGGGTTCAGGCCTACATTTGGAATTAATGGCTGAGTTTGTTGATGAGCGCTTGGCGTTGGCTTTAGGAAAGATCGGTTCTTTAAATATTGAAATCGGTATTCAGAGTACGAATCCTAAAACCTTAAGAGTAATTAACCGGCCGTTTGATAAAGAAAAATTCCATAGAGGGATCAAGCTTTTAAATAAATTTAATTTTTTTTATGAGATACAGCTTATTGACGCCCTGCCTTTTCAAAGTTATGATGATTTAAAGGATTCTTTGGATTGGCTCTACGATTTACATCCTGTTAAGCTGGTTATTTTAAGATTGGCTGTTTTGCCCGGAACTGATTTACGCAAGCGCGCTGCCCGGTATGGTGTAAAGTATTCGCCTACAGCGCCCTACCACGCTTATAAAAGCAATGCGATGTCTGAAGCAGATGTTTTAAAAGTAGATAAATTACGTTTTGCTATGGATAGGCTTTATGATAGCGGGGTTTTTCAGGAAACGCTTTATGCGCTCAGGGATAAGGCAGGGATTAAGATATCCTCCATAATGGATGATTGGATAATTTGGGAAGGTAATATTCAAAAAAGAGGTTATAATTATGTAGAGGTATTAAATATTAAATTGCCAGAGTTTATGCAGTATCTATTACGCAAAAATAAAAAATTATTTATGTACGAGGAATTTTTACCGGGATTGCAGGCTAAATTGGCTGAGTATAAGAAAAAGTATTACAGATAAGAAAGATTAATTCCGGAGCGAGTGAGTGTTTAATATAAAGTATAAGCTAATAGGAGCAGGATGTGGTTTGTTAAGTTTTTGCATTTTAGCTTGCCTGCTATTATTTCCTTTCGTATTGATTTGGGGTGTTGCTAAGGTGTTAGAATTTTTATTTCCGATTTTTTACGTTTTGACATCAATATCTATCGCATCATTTATAATTGTAGTTTTGCCGTTTTCGCTAATTCATAAATTTCGTCCGTTTCTTGCAAGAACTTCATTAAGGCTTTCGGTGATTTGCGGGGCAACCGTTTGGATGTATTCATTTTTAGTAATATTCAATGCTTTTGGATGGTTTGCAATATTCTTGTTTTTCTTCTTTCATTCTGTTGCTCCGATAGCTGCGGTAATTTTATTCTTAAAAAGCCGATGGTTAAACGGAGCCGTAGTTATCATAGGATTACTATGTGTTTATGGGATGCGTATTTATAGCCATTGGCTTACGAGTTTATACGGGAAGCGAAACAATTATAGTCTTAAATATGCAAAAAAAGACCTAAATGATGATATTGAAGAAGGGGAGATAATATAAAATCCTTTACCCTGCTTTGATAATTTGGTATAATTCTCCCTCTAGAATATATCAGGGCCATTAGCTCAATTGGCGGAGCAGGACACTCTTAATGTCAAGGTCGTAGGTTCGACTCCTACATGGCCCATTA
>CAKKSP010000023.1 GCA_919902045.1 Omnitrophica bacterium GWA2_41_15
AAAAGTCTTTGAAGTATAACATAATTTTTGCTCTTGTCAAGTGTATAACTAGTTTAATTTTAATGAGTTTTGGCTTTAGATAAACCTAAGTAGGGTTTTACTTTATTATATAGATCCTGGATCGTAGTAGCAGAAAACGCTTCCATCTCTGCATCTTGGGGGATAGTCAGCGCAAAGTCTTTTTCTAAAGCAAGCATTAATTCAACACGGTTTAATGAGTCAAGCCCGAGGTCAAGCTCTAAGTGGTCAGATAAGTTTAGTTTCCGGTTAAACTTTTTTTCAAGGTAAGCCAATAATTTTACTGATTCTTCCCCATTTTCTGTATTTTGCATAGAAATATTTTGATCGGGAGTTCTTTCCATATCAATGCTGCTAAGGGCCTGCGCTACTTTGTGGCGCATAATTTTACCAAGCGCTGTGCGTGGAAGATGGTTTTGAGAAAAAAATACTCCCGTAAGGTGTTTGTATTCCGGGAGGCCTTTTGATAAACGAGTAAGCTCGTCTTTGATGATCGATTCAAAATTATTGTCTTGTTTATGGCTTATCAGGTATTCTTCGTTCGGCACTACGATTGCAGATAAATGCTCGCGTGCAAATACGCAAATTTCTTTGATATACGGGCTCAAAGAATAATATTTTTCCATTTCTTCCGGGTTGACTTTTTTCCCTGTTCCTAAAACAATAATATCGTCTTTTCTGCCTGTAATATGTAAGAAACATTTTTTATCAAGGTATCCTAGGTCTCCGGTCATAAGCCAGCCGTCAATGATCTTTTTTTCTGTTTCCTGCGGCAGATTAAAATAACCTGCCATGACATTGGGGCCTTGTATAGCAATCTCTCCTCTTTTTTGCGCATCAGGAGAAATGATTTTTATCGTTACCCCGGGTAAAGGAATTCCCGCGGAGCCGAATAAATTTTTTCCCGGAAGATTTAATGTGGCAATCGGAGAAGTTTCAGTCAAGCCGTAACCTTCGATTACAGTGAAACCCCAGCGCCAGAAAGCCTCTAAAAATTTATTTTCCAGGTGCGCTGCTCCATTGATAATAAGGCGTATATTGCCGAATTTAGCGTGCATCTTCCTGTAAAGCAGCCAAGAAAGATTTATTCCGGTTGTTTTGCGTATTTTCCACAAGAACTTAGTTAAGTAATAAAGATTATTTTTTGTTTGTAGTGGGAGTTTATCAATTTTTGCCTGGATATTATTATGAATTATTGCAAGTAGCTGCGGCACCCCGGTAAAAATCGTAACTTTCGTTTCCTTGAGGCAGCTTAACAGCTCATCAGAATTTAGCGCTGTTGGGTAGCTTATTGTCGCACCGGTAAGAAGCGGTATAAGGCAAGTAGTTGTAAATGAATAGGTATGGTGTAAAGGTAATAGGGAAATATAGACATCATTTTTTTTAGCAAGTTTTAATTTAATAATTGCTTCTACATTTGAAAGCAGATTGTGATGAGTAAGCATTACGCCTTTAGGTGTTGCGGTTGTGCCTGAAGTAAAAAATATTGCTGCTGGCTTCATCCAGGCATTTGGATCAAGAGTCATTTTTGTTAAAGGCTTAAAGTTTTCGATGCTACTAATCCCGATCATATCAGGGGCATCAAGAAGCAGAATATTATCTTTTGGGATACTTTGTAGCGCTCCGCGGAACTCTTTTGCTAAGGTTGTTAATGTAAATATAGCCGAAGGAGATATGAAATCTAAAATTCTTTTTAACTCATCTTCTTTTAATTTTACATCAAGAGGAACTGCGACTGCCCCTGCTGCCTGAACTGCCCAAAAAGCAATCGGCCATTGCGGTTGGTTGGGGATTAATATTGCAACTCGGCTTTGTTGTTTTACTCCGTGATTAACCAGGATCTGCGCCAGTTTTTGCGCTTGATCAAGGATTTGTTTGTAAGTAATAGAAATTCCCTCACCTTTTCTGTAAATCAAGGCAGTTTTAGAAGGAAATTTCTTTACAATACGCGCAAAATAGTCAAAAAGAGTTTTCTGGAGCATAGTTTAAAATTTAGCTGTGTTATTGTTTATAACCCATTATCAATGTAGCACTTTCGTGCCTATCTGTCAATTCAATTTTAAATTCAGGAGTACAATCTAGGGACACTTCTTAACAGATAGAATGTTTTGCTAAGAAGTGTCCCTAAGTCTGTAAAATTGACTTGACTCAATAGGCCTCGTGTATATAATAAAATCATGGAAAGAAGAAAAAGTGACCGGTTTGTTTCAAATGTGCGGGTATTTTATAAAATTGATTTAAAATCCCCTTGGATCGGGCCTGTCAGGCTTGAGGATATTAGCGGCCACGGCATGAAATTCGCTACTTCGCAAATTCTTAGAAAAGACGCCTTACTTAATATTAAAATTGAACTACCTGACGGAAAAAATCCGATCATTTTTTCTTCAGTAGTAGCTTGGTGCCAACCTTCCCTTACCCCCTCTTTTTATAGCACAGGAGTTAAATTTTCTAAAATGCAAATTGATGACAGGCGTAGGTTTGTAAAATATGCCTGCGCAAGCCTCTTGGATCAGGCTTTAGATAATGACGGGGAATTAAACTTAAAATAGCCATGGAAACAGGCATAAATGTCAGTGATCTTATAGGCGTTATTGATTATCGCGTTGCTGTCACGCGCGATGAGCTAGAACAATCCTATCGTTTAGTTTATAACGAATACCTGAAAAGAAATTATACCGCTAAGAATGATTCCGGCATGCGTTTTTCTATTTTTAACGCGCTTCCCCAGACTACCACTTTTGTTGCTGAATCAAACAACTCTGTGTTAGCTACTGCCACGCTTATCGAGGATTCCCCTCTTGGGCTGCCGATGGATGAGATCTATCATGATGAGGTTGATAAATTAAGGCAGGGAGGAAAAAAAATTTGCGAGATCTCAATGTTGGCAAGTAATACCGCTTTATTCGGAAGCGGGATATCAATGATGCTTAATTCTAAAAAAATGTTTTTCATCTTTCATCTTTTTAAGTGCGTGTTTGATTATGCTCTTACGCAGGCAAATGTTGATTATTTCTGCATCACGATAAATCCCAAACATAACCTGACCTATGATTTCCTGCTTTTTAAAAATATGGGAGAGTTAAAGGCTTACAATCACGCAAACGGGGCTCCGGCGCTGGCAAAATACTTAGATTTAAAGTTAATTTTAAGCCAATCCCATAGCTTGGCAAGTTCCGGATTATACCGGATGTTTTTTCTTAAAAAAACACCTTTAGAAAAATTTGCCAATAAGTTTAGTTTTACTTCGGAAGATTTAAAATATTTTTTTGCGGAAAAATCGGATATTCTGCGCAGAGCTCCCTCTCAACATCTGGAGTTCCTTAAAAACTGTTACCCTGCCTGTAATTTTTCGGAGATCTTAGGTTAGAAACTAAAAGTTGATTCAAAAAATATCCGGCTTTTCTTTTCAAACTTGCCGAAAATTCCATCTGCTTCGCCTTTAAAAATATCAAAACCAGTTTTGAATTTCCAGTTATTGCCGGAAGTATAAGTAAGGCTGGGCCGGTAAAGCAGGTCTTTGTTCATCAGGCTTGCAATGACTAAAAATTCAGTTTTAAATTTATTATCTAAAAACCCCTTATCAAGGCGTAAGGCAAAAGAATTACGGATTTTTTCTTCATTTACCAGCCTGCTGTCATATTTGGGGATGATCCTTTGCATGAATTGCGCGTTAATATCTACATTTTTAACGGTAAAATCAGTTCCCAGGAGATAATCAATATTATCTTTACGCACCAGGCCGTCAGCGTCATTGGTATCAAAGATCGGCAGGTATTGTTTGCAGTTTAAGACGAATTCCGCTTTATAAACGATATCGTTTATTTCTTTTGCAAAAGTCATGCCGGCTATATTTAATCTTTTTATGGTTTGTTTAAATTCGTATATGCCGCTGTTTATAACGCGGGCTAAAGCGGGGAATTTATCCCATGTGTAGAAATTAAAAATACTGACATCCAAGCCGTTAAAAATATATGAAAGCCTGCCTCCTATTTCGCTGTTTCTGAAATTATTCCCGGGTTTATCAGGATCTCTAGCAGTAAAAGTAGTGTTTTCAGGAACCGGATACGGAAAAGCAAACTCCGAACCGCTAACGCCTGTTTTGTTGAGTTCAAGCACTGGCAGCCAGACAAATTCTGCGTGTAACTTATCGCGGCTGTATTCGGCGTCAATTCCCCATTGCGGGGTGCGGATCATATCAAAATCCGGCAGGACAAATTCACGCAGGTCTTTAGCATTAACAACATCGGCAAAAAATAATCCCACGGCTTCCCCCCAAACAATCTGCTGTTTTCCGATGCGTAAGTCAAACGGCCCGTTTGAATAATCAAGGTATGTATCGCGGAGTTCTGCCTCATACATCTGGTCTGAACCTACTGTTTTCGGATAGTAATCTGTTGCTTCATAAACCGGGTCATAGTAGCATCTGCCGCTGATCTTGAAATTAAGTTGAGAATTTATGCGGCCTGATTCTGAAAGAAGGAATTGATTTCTGAGCTTAGTCAGTCGGCGCGGCTGGCTGATGCGTAAAGCAGTCTCTTGTTTTATACTGCCATGGCTCTGTAGCTTAAAATCGCTAGCATAGGCATTTGAACATATTAATTGCGTCATTGCGAGGAGTGCGAGCGAAGCGAAGCAGGACGAAGCAATCTTAGAGATTGCTTCGCTCCCTTCGGTCGCTCGCAATGACAGCTTATCTGTGATTTTCATCTTACTCCATCATCTTCTTCATATAATCTTTCATAAAATATTTCTCCGGTAATTCCTGTAATTCTATGCTGTTATAACGGATAATTGAATTTTTGCCTTTTGTTATTGGGTCTTCTAGTACTAACTCTGTCGGACGCAAGCATCCGGCAAGTATCTGGTAGTTTTGGTAAAAACAATTTTTCAGTAATTTACCAGATACGGCGTAAAATTCGGCTTTGATCGGGTGGAAAGTTTCAACTTCTGCCCATAAAATAGCTTTTGCGTAAGTAACATCCTCTGTTTTGGCAATAAGTTCTAAAACAAAGCAATTTTTTCCGTCAAGCAGCTCTTCTTTTAATAATTTTGCATCGTAATCCCCTAAGAAATTTACCCTTGCGATATCTCCATTTGATACTTCTCCCATCAGGCGCTCCTGAAGTGAAAGCCTTAAAGGTTTTGAAACTTCCGGAAAAAATGCCCAAAGGTCATGGCCGCGCAAGAGCAGTATGCGATTACGTTCGGTTTCCGGCTGCAAAGTTTTTATGATAGTGTTATCCGTTCCTTTTATCATAACCTGATAAAGCGCAGTTTTCGGTTTGCGATTTAGAGAATAACTGGTTATTTCTGTGGTGGTGACATAATCTTCCTGCGGGCTGCGTATGGCGTCAACTTTGGCGATGATCTCCGCAGCGGGTAACTGCGCATAAGCAGTCGAAAACAAACCAGTTAGAGCAATTAAACTAAATAATATCAGGTAGGGGAGGTTTAAACCTCCCCTACCCTGTGGATAACTGTTGTTAAGGTAATTTTGCATATTACTTGTTTCTCAGGGCATCGGCTATCTCAAGACGGGAAGCAGTGTAAGCCGGGTAAACCGTGGAGATGATAGATGTTAATACTGAAAGCGTAAAAGAAAACACAAACATTGAAGGAATAAGTTTAGGTTCAGACAGCCACATCATAGTTGCGCCAGGCGGTGGAGGCATGGGTATACCGATAGAAGATATTATCGTGGTAACTATGCCTCCGGCAAAAAGTCCGATTGTCCCTCCTAATATTCCCAGAAATAACCCCTCATACATAAAAAGGCTGATCACTCCTGATTGTTTGGTGCCTAAAGCCATGATAGTGCCGATCTCACTTATTCTTTCAAATACCGCCATGTTCATTGTATTAAATATGCTTAAGATAACGATAATAGTGATCACTATTTTTAAAATAAGAAATAGGCGGTTAAAGAGCGTGACTGTTTGGTTATAGAAATCGCTTACTTCTTCCCATGAGCGCAGCTCAAGGTCAAATCCTTGTGAAGAAAATTTTTGTTTGAGTAAATTTAAAGTAATTTTGGTATTACTCGTGTCATTTAGCATTACTACAAGCGATTGGACAGCGTTTGTGCCAAGCAGTTTTTGTGAGGTTTTAAGGTTCATACGCATAAAATGATCATCAAAGGCTTTTGAGGATGTGTAAAATATTCCTTTTACGTTTACATCCAGCGCGTTTACCGAACCGTTAACCGTATTGGTAAGTAATACCAGGCCATCCCCGGTTTTAGCTCCGATTGCCTGCGCAAGCCCCTTTCCAAGCGTAATAGAATACGTCTCTGACTCTTTAAATTGTTCACCTGAGAGCATCACTACCCCGCCTACTGTAAGGTTGTTGCTTGATTGGCGGAGATTATTTGTGATTTCGTTATTTGCTTTTTCATTTTTTGTTTCAACCCCCATCCCCATAAAAGAAATGGTGTTTTCTCCGGTAGAGACTAATCCGGAAAATTCAAATCTCGGGGTGATGAATTTAACAGTTTTTATTGATTCTACTTCTCGGCAAATTTTCTCGTAATCATCGATAAGGAAATTATAGGGCTGGGTTCTCCCATGTTCAAGAAACCCTTTTTTGAAGATCTGGATATGCCCGGTATATGATTTGATGTAACTTTCGCGCATTTTAAAATAGACATCTTCAAAAAAACCTCCGGCAAATATCAGCGCAACGCAGCCAAAGACAATAGTTGATAGCGTAATTAGGGAGCGCGTTTTATGGCGGAAGATATTTCTGAAGGCTATTAAAGGGGCTATCATATGATTTCACCGTCCCAGATTTTAATCAGCCGGTCAGCCATATCCATTATTTTTTGGTCGTGTGTTGAAAAAATGAAAGTGGTTTTTTTCTCCTGATTTATTTTTTTCATCAAGGCAAGGATCTCTGTTCCGGTTTTATGGTCGAGGTTTGCTGTCGGCTCATCGGCTAATATTAATTGCGGTTGCCCGGCAATAGCTCTTGCGATAGCTACTCTTTGCTGTTGGCCACCACTTAGTTCAAGGGGTTTGTGTTTTGCAAATTTACCAAGGCCCACGTTTTCTAAGGCTTCTTTTGCGCGGCGGAGGCGTTCAGAAGGAAGAAAATTCCGGTTTAATAGCGGGTATTCTATGTTTTCAAGCGCGGTAAGTACCGGTAGCAGGTTAAAGCCCTGGAAGATAAAACCGATTTTATCTGCGCGTAATTGTGCCAGTTGGTTATTCGAAAGTTCGGTAATCGGCCTGCCTTCGATGCTTACAGACCCTGATGTGGGTTTATCAAAACATCCGATGATGTTTAAAACAGTGGTTTTGCCGCTTCCTGAAGGGCCGGCAAGAGCAATAAACTCTCCTTGCTCAACTTTAAGCGAAATTCCTTTTAAAGCAAGCAAAGCCGTTTTTCCTAATAGGTATTCTTTGCGCACATTATCTAATGAAACTATTGCCATTTAACTAATTACCTCTTGGCTTATTTTTTTGCTGAATTCATTTGTTATTCTAGAAAGCTTGCGCGTGTAGCTGTATTCGCAAGATACAATATCAAGCATGGTTTCGTTTTTTGCCTGAGTTAATTCATCGGGTGGAACTAACCCCGCGGCATAGAACATCAGGAAATGTTCATCAGAAATATCCGTAGGTATGAGTAGTTCTTTTTCAACTTGATTGCGAAAATCATTACATTCAGAAAGAATTTTGCTAAAGGGTTTGCCCTCTAAACTAATCGGTAACTTCGGCCATAATGAAGGCGGCTTATAGAGCACATATTCGTATTCCATAGCTGTTGATATTATATCATCTCCTAAAGAAAAACCAAACCTCTCTTTATCCTCGTACCAGCGCGTGTGTAAGAACGGCCCGGGAGGCGTGATCATTACGCTATCGGGTTTAGTTGCCTTAAGCAGGCGTAAGTTATCTTCTTTTACTTGCTCAAGAGTAAGTTTGCCTAAAAGCGGTGTAGGATAAATAAGCGCAAGGCTTAAAAAAACTTTCTGCCCCTCTTCTTTTTCTGCCTGGCGCAGAGCTTCTATGGTCGCGCAAAGGTCATCAAAATTTATTCCCTTGTTCATCGCATGTTCGTTAATAAAATCATTCCCGCATTCACCGCCCATAAATAAAGCGCGCAGCCCCGCGCGGATCAATTCGCGGTAACTTGTAACTAAACTATCATGGGAATTTCTTGCGTTACGCAAAGCACGGGATCCCATTCCAAAGATTACACGCATCTTTTTTTCGGTGATCTTTCTGGCAATTTTAGCTCCGAATGCAGGCGGCGTATCGGATCCGGCAAAACGGAATATGCCGATACCAAATTTACGCATCTGTTCTATCTCGTTTGCGATCTGGTCAGGATCGCGCAGGGAATAATTCGGGTAAAAATACGGATGCACACAAAAATTGCATTTTCCCCAGTCACAGCCTAAGGATTCGATCATTACGTGAATGCGCACTTTGTCTTGAGATGGATCATAGACGGGAAAACTTTTTAAGCTGTGCGCGTCTAATCTACGGCGTTCGGATTTAATTATTTTGTTATCTTTACGGTAAATCAAGTTTTCAAGCTTATTGCTTCCAGCAAGCGTGATAATCTCATCTAAGGCCTTCTGTTTATCCCAGGAGGATGCGTATTTGTTTGCAATATTTAAAATTGTATCTAAGGCAAATTCTCCTTCGCAGGCAACCCCGAGATCAAAAGTGGAAACCTCAAGCAGTTTTTCTTCATAAAGCGTTACGTGGTATCCTCCGGCAATGACTATCGCGTCCGGGATCCTTTGGCGTATACGTTCGGCTATATATTTAGCGTTAGTAAAAGCTTCTCCGTACCAAGTTTTTATGCCAAAAATCCTAATTTGTTTCTCGCGCAGCTCTTCTACCAGAAGATTTATTTTTTTCTTCATCCGTCGCGCCTGAACAGCGCTTAATTCATCCTGTAGCTGCATACCGATGATACCGAGGATGATTTTGACAGGTTTTAATTTAACTTTAAAAATACAGACATATATTTTACGGATTATTTTTGTAAGCCATAATAAAGAAAGGCTGTCGAAGAAACTGTCTGTTGCCCAGTCTATAACCTCTACTTCGTGCCCGCGTTCGGTTAAATAAGCGCGTAATGTTCCTAAGCCATTATCATAAAAAGTGTCACTTATCGAACGCCTGCGCCTGGCTACAGAGTTCCAGAGATATAACTTAACCATTTTTTTAAGCAGCCTCCGCTTTTAGAAGGTTACGGTCAATTTTACCGGCAAAATTAAGCGGTAAGCTTTCTTTTAAAATTAGCGAGATCTTTATTTGAGCAAATTCATTTTGTAAGAGTTTTAAGATTTGTTCCATTGCTGCCTCTTTTTCCGCGTTATTTTTTATTGTTATAAATGCGTAGGTTCTTTCTTCTTTTTTTAAGAGTATACAGTTTTTTACAAGTTCAAGCGAATAGATCTTATCTTCTATTTCGCTGGCGAATATGCGCTTAGGAGTATTAGTGATTATATCATCATAACGCCCGTAAAAATACAGGAATCCGTTTTCCACGCGGCCCCAATCGTTACTATAAAACCATCCGTTTACAAATGAACGTTTGTTTTCTTCGGGGTTATCCAGATACCCTGCGCTTACGGTTTTACTTTTTACCGCAATGCGGCCGTCATCAATAAGTTTTACTGAAACATTTTTTGCGATTTTTCCACACAAGGAAATCGGCGGAAGTGCTTCTGCCATACCATAACCTTCCTGGATTATCGGCCCAAAAAAATTAATCGCTTCCGTAAACATCTGCTTTGGCATGCGTTCTGTGCCGATGATGATTGCCTTAAGAGATTTAAGCTCGGTATTATTATCTTTACACCAATCCATGAGCTCTAACAGCCTAAATGGCGTTGTATAGAGGCGGTTAACGGAATATTTTTGGATATTTTCTGCTATTTTAGAAGCCGGTGAATCTTCTTTTATAATGATGTAAGTTATACCTGCTAATATTGCAGGAAGAAACGTCGTTGAGCCGGCAGTTGTGAAAGGTAATGTTGAAAGAAAAATTACTTTTTCATTAATAGCGGTATTTGAGTTAAGGACGTAATTATAAAGGCTCTCTATCCAGTTTTGCTCGCTAAGCTTAATGATTTTGGGGATTTTCTGCGTAGTGCCGGAACTTAGGTTAAGCGTAGATATGCCGGATAATTCTGTGCTTCCTTTTAGAGCGTTAGCTTTATTTATAAAATAATTTTTGGTTTCTTGGGTGAGGTTCGGGGAGAGCCCGAAAAAAATTGTTCCTGCTTTATAGCAGGCAGTGCGGGTGAGAAAATATTCTATTGAATTTTGCGCCGAATAAAAATGAATATCTCCTTTTAACTCGTTAGATAACTTGCTAGATTCCTGATCGAATTCTTTAAAAGTAAGGGTTTTATTTTTATCAGGTTCTATAAGGAAAATTTTATTTTTGTGTCTCCTGACAGAAAAATCAATGATCTTCTGCGCGGAATTTAAGCGTAAAATTTTTCTTAAATAGAATATAAGCAGTTCGTTTTTCACCCAATTAGAATATCGCTAATTTGAGGGTTTGTCAATTTACTCTTTTTTTTGTTCTGTTTGTATGGTAATATTTAATTGTATAGATAAACTTAGGGAGAAAAATGAATATTAAAAAAATATTATTAGCAGGAACTGTTGCGGGGGTTTGTTCAAACCTTTGGGGTTTATTTACTTGTCAGTGGTTGTTCAAATGGGTATATTTTATTGAGCCTATTGGAGTTTATCAAAAAGCTATGCTTAATAGCGAATTTCCGTGGTTATTTAGTATAGGAGTGGGAAAAATTATCTTAGCGGTTATCTTAGCATTTGGTTATGCGATTATAAGTAAGTCTTTACCCGGGAAAACTATAACAAAAGGCCTGCTATTTGGTGTTTTGATATATTTTATCGGCGTACTTCCTATCCGGTTTTCCGATTATATGAGCTTAAACCTATCTGCTGCAATCCGCATTTACTGGTTAGTAAATGACCTGCTTAGTTTTATAATTTCCGCAATTGCCATCAGCTTAATCTATAAAGAATAAAAAGAAAAAGGCGCTTCAACATTTTTCAATGTAAAGCGCCTCTTTTTTCGTTTTAAGAGCTCTTAGCTTAGGCTACTTTTCTTTTTAACAACCTTGTTGCTAAACCAGTCAAACCCATACCGAGCAATAACATAGATGTAGGTTCTGGAATAACGTTTGCTCCAATCGGATCTTTACTCCAAACAGGGAAACCATCCTTGTTTCCGGTTAGTCCTTGTTCAGGAGCATATCTGATAAAGAACGAATTATTCAGGTATACGTCTGCTTTCAAACCAGTGCCATCGTAGCGTTGGTAGGTGTTAGTGTCAAATTGTGAAGCAACTGAACCGCCCACTACATCAAGCAGCGCAGTACCTATGCCTTTGATTGCAGGTACGGTTTCCGGATCAGCCCCTGCTCCTGTAATTGAAGAAACGAGGGTATATCCAGGATTAAATAAATCAACTCCA
>CAKKSP010000024.1 GCA_919902045.1 Omnitrophica bacterium GWA2_41_15
TCTTACCGAACTTCTAATTGATAATAAGCTTATAGCACAAGATCAATTAGAAGAGGCTCTTAAACTGCAAAAAGAAAAAGGTGGAAGTCTTGGCCGTATTTTAGTTGAGCTTAAGTTTATCAAAGAAGCAGAGCTCATGTCTAGCTTAAGTGAAGGCCTGGGTTTTCCATTAATTGACCTTAAGCGCGTAAAGCTTGATTTAGAGCTAGTTAAGACTATTCCCGCCGATATCGCCCGCCGTTATCAGATAATTCCTGTTTCTCGCATGGCAGATACAGTAACTTTAGCAATGGCAGATCCGCTTAATATTTTTGCCATAGACCATGTGGGGTCGCTTACCGGTTATAAAATAAATCCGATTATCTCTTCTATCCAGGATATCACTCAAGCCATAGATTCTGCCTATCCGGATAACACAGGAGGGGTAATTGATGACTTGGTCAAGGAGATTTCCAATACTTCCATAGAGTTGGTAAAAGAATCGGAAGAGGCCCAGTTTAATGATCAGGAATTAAATAGGGCTGGTTTTCAGGCGCCGGCAATAAAGTTAGTCAATATGATTTTAGAAGAAGGGGTGCGTAAAAAATCTTCCGATATCCTTATTGAGCCGTTTGATAAAAAAATGCGCATTCGCATACGTATAGACGGAATCTTGCGCGAAGAACAATCTCCTCCCAAAAATATGCATCCTAATATAGTCAGTCGCCTTAAAGTAATTGCAAATTTAGACATTGCTGAACACCGTCTACCGCAAGACGGCCGTTTTAAGGCAAAAATTCTAGGAAAAGAAGTTGATTTTCGCCTGTCAATTTTACCTGCAAGTTATGGTGAGAAGGTGGCGATTCGTATATTAGATAAAAGTCAGGCAACGCTTGATATAACAAAACTCGGGTTTAGTGAAGATACCATCTCAAAACTTACTAAAGTTTCTAAGCTTCCGCATGGTATGATTTTAGCTTGTGGGCCAACAGGTTCCGGAAAAACTACCACATTGTATTCTTTGCTTAAATATGTAGATAGCCCTGATAAAAATATTGTTACGGTTGAAGATCCGGTTGAATTTCAGCTTGAAGGTATAAATCAGGTAACTGTGCATCCTGATATCGGCCTTACTTTTGCAAGTGCATTGCGTGCAATTTTAAGGCAGGATCCGAATATCATCATGATCGGTGAAATTCGTGATTATGATACGGTAGATATTGCAATTAAAAGCGCTTTAACCGGGCATTTAGTTCTATCTACATTGCACACGACTACTGCTTGCGGAGCAGTAGTGCGCCTTATCAATATGGGCGTAGATCCGTATCTTATCAATGCTTCTCTTGTCTGTGTTGTGGCTCAGCGCCTAATGCGCAAAATTTGTGCGCACTGCAAAGAAGAGTTCCTGCTTAAAGAGGACGTTCTTAATAATCTTAAGCTTCCCGCAGTTCAATTAAAAGATGCTCATTTTTATCGCGGTAAAGGTTGCCAGAAATGTTTTAATACCGGTTATAGCGGGAGGATCGGAATATCCGAAGTATTATTAGTTAGCCAGAGTATACACGAACTTGTGCTTAAGCGTTCTCAAGAGCATATTATTAAACAGTTGGCGCGAAAAGAAGGTATGACTACATTACGGGAAGAAGGAGTATCTAACGCCTTAAAAGGTATTACAAGTATTGAAGAGGTGCTTAGGGTTACTGCTTCAGATGAATAAATATGCTTTCACTTAAAGAAACCATTATCGATATTTTAGTTAAGAGCAACAAGGTCACTAAGGATAATCTTGACCGGGCTCTTCAGATACAGCGTCAAAATCATGTTCCTATGCGTAAAGTCCTTATTGATCAGGGGTTGATTAATGAGGAAGAGCTTTTGTTTTTACTTTCAAGCCAGCTTTATATACCAATATTACACCTTACTAAATATAAGTTTGATCCGGCCATTGTTATGCTTATTCCGGAACATATGGCGCGTCAGTATAATGTAGTCGCACTTTCACGCATGGCAGATACGCTTACAGTGGCCATATCAGATCCGTTAAACATATTTGCTCTCGATGACCTGAAGACTTTTACCGGATGTACTATTGATACAGTCCTAAGTTATGAGGATGAAATAACTAAAACAATACAGGTGCATTATGGTGGGGGAGAAGCAACAGATATGCAGCAGGTTTTAGATGAAGCAGTAGGGCAAGAAGAAACAACTCTTTCTAGCCAGGAGGATGTTGAATTACTCAAGCAGGAGGATATTGAATTAGCTTCAACATTAAAAGAAAGTGAAAAGCCCCCAATAGTTAAGTTGGTTGACCTGATGCTTACTCAGGCGTTAAAAAAACGTGCTTCCGATATTCATGTAGAGCCAGAGCAGAATTTACTTCGGGTGCGTTACCGTATAGACGGGACATTACATGATATTTTTAAAATACCGAAAATTAAACAGAATGCCGTGCTTGCCAGGC
This sequence comes from Omnitrophica bacterium GWA2_41_15, assembly GCA_919902045.1. Lineage (GTDB taxonomy): Bacteria > Omnitrophota > Gorgyraeia > Gygaellales > Profunditerraquicolaceae > CAKKSP01. The sequence goes on from CAKKSP010000024.1 coordinate 2,444, forward strand.
TTAAGATTATTTCAAATCTGGACATTACAGAGAATCGTATTCCTCAGGATGGCAGGTTTAAGGTGCGTTTTGAGGCAAAAGAGGTTGATTTCCGTGTTTCTAGTTTGCCTACTACTTTCGGGCAAAAATTTGTGCTCAGGCTTCTTGATAAAGCAAATCTTTCTATTGGCCTTGATAAATTAGGTTTTTCTGAAGAGCCGCTGCGTTGTTTTAAAGAAGCGGTTTCGCGGCCTTTTGGTATGATGCTGATAACAGGCCCTACGGGGTCCGGAAAGTCCACTACTCTTTACTCCATACTTAATCAGCTTAACACCCCGGAGAGAAATATTATCACCATAGAGGATCCGGTTGAATACCAGTTGGAAGGTATTACACAGGTTCATGTGCGTTCTGATATCGGCCTTACTTTTGCTTTGGGATTACGTTCGATATTAAGGCAGAGTCCTGATGTAATCATGATCGGTGAAATTCGTGACGCAGAGACCGCGGATATTGCGATTAAAGCTTCTCTTACAGGGCAGCTTGTTCTTTCAACTCTACATACAAATGATGCTATCACTAGTATTACTCGTCTTATCGATATGGGGATAGAGCCGTTTTTAGCGGCATCAAGCCTTATTCTTTTGTGTGCGCAGAGGTTATGTCGGAAACTTTGCTTAAAATGCCGCGTTCCCGCAAACCTTCCGGAAGAATATCTTAAAAGTATTGGCTTTAATGAAAAAACTACTGTTTATGCTGCTAAAGGTTGTAAATATTGTAATAATAGCGGTTTTTATGGTAGAATAGCTATTCTTGAAACTATCCTTGTAGATGATACTATGCGTGAGATGATTATGCAAAAAAAGTCTATAGATGCAATAAAAGAATACGCAATTACAAAGCGCGGGATGCATGTATTGCGTGATGATGCTTTTATTAAAGTAAGAGACGGGCTCACTACAATAGATGAAGCAATGAGGATTACGACTGAGGAGTAAAGATGTTGTCAGGCACAAAAATTCTAGTAGTTGCTGATGACGAAGGATTGACACAGTATCTGCGCGAGAAATTATTAGTCGATGGTGGTTATTACGTAACCTTCGAAAATAATTTTCGCCTAGGATTAGAGTCTTTTCGGGAAAATTCTTACGATATAGTAATTATAAAATTGACTTTGCCTGACATCCAAGATGATTTAGAATTTATTCGTAATTTAAAAAGGAATGATCCGGATTCCAGTATCCTTGCTTTTATTGATGAGGAAAACTCAGACCAAGCAAAAGAATTATTAAGAAGCGGTATTTACGGATTTTTAAGCAGGCCTTTTAACCTGGAAAAACTTTTTTTTCTGGTTAAAAAGGGAATAGAATTGCACTCTATTCTTCTTACTGCGCGTAAATTAACCGTTAGCCTCCAGGAGCAAAATGTTGCACTTCAAAAACAAAACACGCTTTTAGCTAAACGTATAGAAGAATCAACCAAAAATCTCACTCGTTTGTATGAAGATTTGCGTTCTACTTATATGCGTACTATTAAGACGTTAGCTCATGCTATAGACGCAAGAGACCATTATACTCATAGTCATTCTGAAAACGTAGCTAAATATGCTGAGATCATTGCAGAAGAAATGCGTCTTTCCGTCCAGGAGACGAGCTTGCTTAGGGATGCCTGTGAACTCCACGATTTAGGAAAAATCGGGATTGGCGATAGTATCTTGCTGAAACCATCGGCTCTTACTGATGAGGAATGGAAAGAGATTAAACGTCACCCGGAAATTGCAGCGCAGATATTAGAGCCCCTTACTTTTTTAGGTGATGTTGTGACTCTGGTCAAACAACACCATGAGCATTATGATGGTACGGGTTATCCCCATGGTTTTAAAGGAGATGAGATAAGGTTACCTGCGCGCATAATACACCTTGCCGATGCCTATGAGGCAATGCGTTCAGCCCGTTCTTATCGTAAAGTTCCTCTTAGTATGGAGCAGGCAGTTGCAGAGATTTCAAAACATAGCGGCAGCCAATTTGATCCAAAAGTAGTGGAAGCATTTTTAAAAGTTGTAAATAGGATAGAGGCAGTTTTATAATAAACGCACTCGGTGCAATCGGAATATGCACCGGTGTTGCTTAGCTAGCAAAGGCGCAAAATGAATAACTATCAATATATCGCTAAGGATAAAAATGGCCATGCTATAAGCGGAATTATCGAAGGTAATTCCGAAGTTGAAGTAGCAGAGATCCTGCATAAACGCGAACTTATTGTTATTTCAGTAAGCCCGACTAAAAAGAAAAAAATCGGCAAACTTAGTACCGCAGGAAAAGTTACCGCTGATGACCTGGCAATATTTTCCCGTCAGCTTGCTACGATGATTGACGCTGGTATTCCTCTTGTGCAGTCATTGGGAATTCTGGCAGAACAGCTTGAAAACAAAGCGTTAAAAAATATCGTTATGATTTCTAGGCAGGATATAGAAGGTGGGATGAGTTTTTGCGATGCGCTTGCAAAACATCACCATGTATTTTCTGAATTGTTTATTAATATGGCAAAGGCAGGCGAAGCCTCTGGTATGCTTGATGATGTCTTAGAGAGATTGGCGACGTATCTGGAAAAAAATGCTGCTCTTACCCGTAAAGTTAAATCAAGCCTTGTTTATCCTGCAGTTGTTATTACCATGGCAGTAGTAATTACTGCATTTTTACTTGTCAAAGTCGTTCCTACTTTTAAAGGTATTTTTGATACATTAGGAGGCAAGCTTCCTCTTCCTACGCTTGTGCTCATAGGTATAAGCGATGTTTTTCGTAAGTATCTTCTTTTTGTGGTTATAGGTATGGCTATTTCTAGTGTGGCTTTTAAAAAGTTTATCACTACTCCTAAGGGAAGAAGATTATTCGATGCTTTTAAATTACGTGCGCCGATATTAGGACAGTTGTTCCGCAAAGTAGCGGTTGCTAAATTTGCCCGGACCTTTTCAACATTAGTAAAAAGCGGTGTTTCCGTACTTAATGCGCTTGATATTGTAGGAAAGACTTCAGGGAATAAAGTTGTTGAAGAGGCGATTATTAAAAGTCGGATTGCGGTACGAGAAGGAGAGCCAATCGCATCACCTCTTCAAAAAAGTGGTGTTTTTCCTCCTATGGTTTGTAGGATGGTAGGAGTAGGTGAACAAACAGGCCAGCTTGAAAAGATGCTTTCAAAGATTGCTGATTTTTATGATGAACAGGTTGATGCTCAAGTCTCAGCTTTAACCAGCCTGATTGAGCCTTTGGTTATAGCATTTTTAGGAATTATAGTCGGCGGGATCGTCGTGGCGCTTTTTCTGCCGATATTTAAAATTACTGAACTTATCGGTAGATAATTATTAATAAAAAAAAAGTAAAAAAAATCTTGACAAAAAAATAAATTCTGTTATAAATTAGGTTCACCTTTATTGAAAGGGAGGGTAATCACCCGCATGAGTAAATTAAAGGAAGTGATTGAAAATTAATCTAGTTTTTACCTGATAATAACAAGCGAGCATAGATTTTATAACAGCGCCTCGCAGTTCGGGGTGCTGTTATTTTTTGTTCTTTGAGATTATTAAATAGCCAAGTTCAATTCAATTTTTTCGGAGAGTTTGATCCTGGCTCAGAGTGAACGCTGGCGGCGTGGATTAGG
>CAKKSP010000025.1 GCA_919902045.1 Omnitrophica bacterium GWA2_41_15
GAAATTTTAGCGGGGTAGTGCACGTATTAAAAGATATTACCGAATTAAAAAATTTGAAAAAGGAGCTTGGAAAAAAGCTTTGAGGAGGTTTTAGTGGAAGAAGTAATTGAGCTACTGCTTAAGCAAGGCCTGGTAAGCGCAGCGCAGATAGAAAAAGCCCGCGATGAAACTAAACGTACCGGGATTAAACTTGAGAAAGCGTTGGAGCGTTTGGGTTTTATCGCCGAAGAAGATATCGCTAAGGTGCGCGCGGATGCTCTCGGCGTCCTGTATATGAATTTATCCGATTACCTTATTGATGCGGAACTTATCAAACTGATTCCCGAACCGCTTGCAAAAAAATATAAAACTGTTCCGCTTTTTAAGATTTCTTCGACGCTGACTGTTGCCATGACAGATCCGCGTAATATTGAAGCCCTTGACCAAGTGCGTAAATCAAGCAATATGGACGCGGTAGATATAGTATTAGTTTCAGAAAAGAGTATCCAGAAAGTATTAGACGCTTATTATGGGGCTGCAGGTTCGGTGGAAGAAATTATTAAAGGATTAGAAAAAGAAAAATTCGACGGTAAAACCCAGGAGTTAGACGCCGGGGTTGAGCCGCCGGTTATAAAGCTGGTTAATATTATGATCATGGAGGCAGCTAAATCGCATACCTCTGATATTCATATTGAGCCGGAACCGGATACCGTACGCGTTCGTTATCGCATTGACGGAGTTTTGCATGAAGAGCATATTTTGCCTAAAAAGCTGCAGAATGCGGTTACCTCGCGCATAAAAATTTTGGCGAATATGGATATCTCTGAAAATCGCCGGCCGCAGGATGGCAAGATCCGATTAAGGCTTGAAAGCCGGGATTTAGATATTCGTGTTTCTACGTTTCCTACGGTTTACGGAGAAAATGTAGTGATGCGCCTTTTAGATAAAAGCTCAATTCTTGTAAGTTTAAAGGAACTAGGTTTTTCACAAAATAACCTCGATGAGTTTGAAAAATTAGCGCACCGGCCAGACGGTATTATTCTTGTTACCGGCCCAACCGGAAGCGGTAAATCTACCACTCTTTATGCAACGCTTGCGGCAATAAGTACGATGGAAAAAAATATTATTACTATTGAAGATCCTGTTGAATACGAGTTGCCGCTTATCCGCCAGACACAAGTAAATCCTAAAGCGGATATTACCTTTGCAAACGGACTACGTTCTATTCTACGCCAGGATCCGGATGTGATAATGGTTGGTGAAATCCGTGACCGGGAAACTGCGGAAGTCGCTATCCAGGCAGCGTTAACAGGCCATTTGGTGTTATCTACTTTGCATACAAATGATGCTGCCTCAACCCTGATGCGTTTAGTAGACATGGGGGTTGAGCCGTTTTTGGTTTCCAGTTCTTTGGTTGGAATAGTTGCGCAGAGGTTAGTGCGTAAAATCTGCCCTAAGTGCAGCGAAGCTTATCTTCCTCAAGATAGTGTTGTAGAAGAACTGGGGCTTGAACGTAAAGTTGAATTTTATCGAGGAAAAGGGTGCAGCTCTTGCCATAATACCGGGTTACAGGGCCGGATTGCAATCTTTGAACTTTTAGTAATTAATGAGGAAATTCGCGGGATGATCAACGCCAAAAAATCTGTAGATGAAGTAAAGAAAAAAGTTCTTTCTCTGGGTATGAAAACATTGCGCGAGGACGGAATTAATAAAGCAAGGGAAGGCCTGACTACTTTAGAAGAAGTGATGCGGGTTACGGAGGCATTTTAATGCCGGAATATAATTATAAGGCGCGCGATAAATTCGGTAAATCTTTAAGTGGCATAATGCAGGCAGAATCTGCAGATGCTGTAGCTAGCCGTTTAGTGCAGATGGGGCATGCGCCGATTCTTGTAAAAATTAACGAGCAAGAAGGGATTTTGGGAAAATTATCCAATCGGTTGAACCGGGTGAGTTTTTCCGACCTTAATCTTTTTACCCGTCAATTTGCGGTATTACAGAAATCCGGAATTACAATACTTCAAAGCCTGCGCACTCTCGGAGAGCAAACAGAAAACCGGCTTCTTAAAAAAACACTTGAAAATGTTTCAAATGATATTCAGGCAGGAGCAAGCTTTTCCGAAGCGCTTAGTAAACATCCGGCGATTTTTAATACTCTTTATGTAAATATGGTGGCTTCCGGTGAAACAGGCGGGATTTTAAGCCAGGCTTTGGCGCGGCTGGCTGTATTAGGAGAGCAGGAAGAGCTAACCAGGATGCGGCTTAAGCAGGCAGTGCGCTATCCATTCATGGTGGTAATTGCGATATTGATCGGATTTTTAGTCCTGATCACTACGGTTGTTCCTCGGTTTGCCAGGCTTTATGGGCAGTTTAACACGGAACTGCCTTTACCGACTAGGATTATGATCGGGTTAAATACTGCAATTACTAAATATTGGTTTCTGACTCTTGTATTATTGGTAGCTTACGTATTTATTTTGCGCCGTTTTATTGCTACTAAGCGCGGAAGGATGCTTTGGGATACAATGAAGCTTAAAATCCCTATCTTTGGGGAGTTAATATTAAAAATAATTATGGCGCGTTTTACCCGGGTTACCGCAACGTTAATGAAAAGCGGGGTACCAATTTTGAAGGTTTTAGATTTAGCAGCGCGCGGTTCAGGTAATGCGCTTATTTCTCAGACTATTGAGCAGATCATGTCTTCGGTGAATGAAGGCAAAGGAGTGGCTGAGCCAATGAAAGTAAGCGGCCTTTTCCCTCCGGTAGTAATTCAGATGGTGGCAGTGGGGGAGGAAACAGGTAAACTTGATGAGTTGCTTACCGATGTTGCTGATTTTTATGATTCGCAGATTGATTATACGATCAGTAATTTTACTTCTTTAATCGAGCCGATCTTGATTTTTGTATTGGGTTGCGCGGTGCTTTTTATGGCTCTTGGGATATTTTTACCGATGTGGAATATGATGAGTTTGTTTCATAGGTAGTGGTAGGGACACTTCTTAGCTTTAGGGACACTTTTTAAATTTAAACTATATGTTAAAAAGTGTCCCTGTAAGAAATGTCCCTAAAAAAGAAAGGGAGTAAACATGAACAAACGGGGTTTCACACTTATTGAATTGATCATGATCATCGTAATCTTAGGGATTTTGGCGGCGGTGGCGATCCCAAAATATTACGACCTGCAAAGCGATGCAAAAACCGCAGCAGAAAAAGGTGTAGTAGGCGGAGTGCGTTCCGGAATTCATACTTATTTTGCGCAGAATAAAGCTTATCCGGCTTCGCTTGATTCTGCTTCTAGCGCTGTTTGCTCATCTGCAAACGCCTGTTTTACTACCGTACTTTCACAAGGCGGGGTTACTTCCGACTGGACCAAAGCTTCTGCTACAACCTATACAGGGCCTGCCAATACGACATATACTTATGCAAGCGCTACAGGGGCGTTTAATTAAGATAGTTCAGGGACACTTCTCTAGGGGGGTAGGGCAGGTTTAAACCTGCCCTACAGATATGGAATACATCTTTACGACGAGAAGTGTCCCTAAAGCTGGAGAGTCTCTTGAACAATAAAGGCATCACCCTTATCAGCGCAATTATGCTTATTGTTTTTGCATCGATTGCGGTTTTGGGGGTAACGGTTTTTATTATCGAGCGTCTTAATCAATTCGGCCAGGAAGAAAATAATCTTAAATTTATTTCCCTGGCGCAAGCAGGTATCCAGGAAGCAATTTATAATTTTCGTTTCCGCGATTTAACCGGAAACGGTTATTTTCCTTTAGGCACAGTTAACATAGATAGCAATCAATCGTATCAATTATCCGCAAGCGCAGCTGATCTTTTAATGGTTAACACCGCAACAGCTGCTACCGGAGGATCAGGTAATTCCGACATCCGTAATCTTTCAATTCAAAACGCTACCAACTCTAATACTGTCACTATTGCCAGAATGATTATAAGCTGGAATAATTCCCGGACTTTACGCATTATCCGCATTAACGGAGGTAACCGCTGGACAGGCAATCTTTCTTCTCCGGCAAATGCCAATATCACCGATTTTACGCTTAATACTACTCCGACGGTTTACGCCGTAAATTATTTACGTTTTAGCGGGAATATGAACGGAGCTAAAATAAGTGTTCAATTTATAATGACAGACGGCTCAAGTAAAACGCTTGAAATTTTTCCTGCTTCAAATAATTATAATTTTGTAGTTGATGCAACCGGTAAACTTTCTGGCGTAAGCCAAAACAGGACAATTACTGCTGACTATAATGCTAGAACAGCTAAAATTACTGTTTATGCTGAAACTCCATAAAAATATAAAAGGTTTTTCCTTGGTTGAGTTGATCATGACCATCGTGGTTATTAGTATTGTAGCGATTCCGGTTTCTTTATTATTAACCGAGCATATAAGAAGCGTTGTTTATTCTCAGGATATCACTGTGGCGTTAAATCTTGCGCGCATGGAAATGGAAAAGGTAAATAATCTTAGTTATGCCAGTATTTCAAGCGCCTCTTATGCAAATTATTCCGGCTATGCTTATGATGTTACGCGCACAGTAACTTATGCGCAAGGGAATGCCGGAAGCGCGGAGAGCTTAAAGAAAATTATCGTGGAAGTTAAAAAAGCCGGATCCGCAACAGTTATAACGACTTTAACAACTTATCTTGCAAAAAATGTCAGTTTTGGGTTATAATAAAAAAGCTTTCACCATGATTGAGCTGGTGATGGTAATAGCAATTGTAGGGATACTTGCTGCTGCCGGTTCCTCTGTAATGATCTATCTTACGCAGAATATGAGTTATATTCCTAATCAGCTTAATATGGATATGACAGCGCAGGATGCTTTAAATATCATGGTAGAAGGAGATAGCCAAGCAAAGGGAATGCGCTTTGCAAAATCAGTTACTTCCAAGGGGAATAATCAGCTGATCTTTAATAATCAGGACGGGCATAGTATAGAATATCGGCTTGATACCGGACAGGGAAAACTTTATCGTTCAATTGACGGAGGGTCAGAAAACCTGATGCCTTATTATCAGGGAGCAGGCATTACTATTGAAGGAGTAGGTGGAAATATTTTTACTTACTATGATGCTGCTGAAGCAGAAGCAAACAACGCTGCGAATGTGCGTCGGATAGAAATTGCTTTGGCCTGTCGCACTGGAACCGGCTCATTTGATGAGTGGGAAGGCCGGGCGCAGCAATTAACTTCTATCACTGTAAAAAAGATGGAATAATTATGCAAGATATCTTAAGCATTGATTTTGGAAAGGCTTTTACAAAAATTGTTTTGATTAAAGCGCAAAGAGGCGGTAGCTTCCGTTTGCTTGCCTATTCTTTGTTAAAGAATAACCCCGCAAAAAACCTCGATGATGTCGAAAGTTTTATTTCTGCTTTTATAAAAGAGCATAATATTAGCCAAAAGCAAATCCGGATTACGATAAGCGACGCGGAAGCTTTCATTATAAAGTATCTTAGTTTACCTTCAGTTCCGCGTGATGAGATGCAGCAGGCTTTGCGCTGGCAACTGAAAAATGAGCTTTCTTTCCAGGTTGAAGAAGCGGTATTGGAGTGGCAGGTAGCTCGAATCTTTACAGATGAAGACGGAGCTAAAAAAGAAGAAATAATGTGCGCTTTGCTAAAGCGTGGCTTGATAAAAAAGTATTTGGATTTTCTTTCCCGGCTCGGGCTTGCTGTTGAGCGTTTAAGCGTAAGCCCTTTTAATTATGCCTCAATTTTAAAATGTTCTCAAGGCCAGGAAAAGATCGCGGCAATATTAGATATAGGTTTTGCTGAATCTTGTCTTGGAATTTACCGGGATAAAATTCTGGGATTTAGCCGTAACCTTGGGTTTTCTTCGGAGCGTCTGACGCAAATGATTACCGGAACGCTGATGACCGATAAAGGTAAGTTAGAGTTGTCTTATTCTGATGCCCAGTTAATAAAGCATAATTTCGGTATTCCTGAGGATGAAAATGTTGTATTAAAAGATAACCTGAAATTTATTCATCTGGTTTCCCTGATGCGGCCTTATTTAGAAGGAGTTTTAAGGGAGCTTAAGCGTTCTTTTGATTATTATGCGGCTATGACAAAAGGCGCAGGGCCGGCAGTGCTTTATCTTTGCGGAGGCGGCGGCCAGCTTAAGAATTTGGATGAATATTTAAGTAAGGAATTAAATATGGAAGTAAAGCTTTTGGCTCTACCTGCATGTTTAGAAGTTTCAGGTGATCTAGCCGGGCGCTTTCAGGAAGAATGGGCAACTTACGCTTCTTGCGTGGGAGTTGCGCTTGCTCATGAGAAAGAAGCCAATCTTCTCCCGCAAGAGGAGCGCAGCCGGGGTTTTGAGCTTTTAGAAAAACTTTCGCTTAGAATGATAGCGGTGGCATTGGCCGCTGTATTCTTGTTTTTATTTTTTGTGGCTAATTTCCGGGCTGATGATTACAGGAAGCGGCTTAAAAATGCGCAGCTCTACCGTCAGAATGTTGAGGGTATCCGGGTATTTAAAGAGGCAATAGAAACGCGCCAGGGCCTGATGAATAAAGTTCGGGAAGGAAAAATCCCTGCGCATGGTTTTCTTAAAACCATTAGTGCCGCAGTTCCTGATACGGTATTTTTAAAGCGGATGGTTTTTGATCAGGAAAAGCACATTGCAGTTTTAGAGGGTAACATTTTGGTAGCAGAAGCTTCTGCCGAGGATGTATTGTCGAATTTTATACAGAATCTTGAAAAATATCCATTTTTTAAAGAAGTTACTTTGGTTAATTCACAGAAAAATAACAGTGTTCAGGAGTTTCAAATACAGGCGGAGCTTGCAGGTTAAAAAATGATTGATCTAAGTATACTTAAAGGCCAGAAGAAGATCATTGTTATAACAGCTATAGTAATAGCGGCTTTCTGGATTTTTTTAGCAATGGTGTATTTTCCTCAACAGCGTAAAACCAGGCTTCTTAAGCAGGAATTCATCGCGCTTGAGCAGGAGATTTCTTCTATTGAAAATATGGCAGAAGAATATGGTGCTAGCGATGAAGGGTTAACAAAACTTAGCCAGAAAGCAGAGGCTTTAAAAAATAAATTCCCTCTTAAAGAAGAAGAAAGCCTGAGGTTGCTTTCAGAGTGGGCGCGTAATAGCGGATTAGAGGTAATTTCGCTTAAGCCACAGGTAAAAAAGGCGCTTCCTGATAGTTTGGGAAATCCTGTTATGGTAAAGGGGCTGTCTTGTCAGGTGGTAAAAGTTTCATTTGAGCTCTCCGGAAATTACGGGCAGTTTTTGCGTTATGTTGAAACGCTTGAAGAGAGATTTCCGGTTTTAGTGGTTGTGCAGGAAATTCAGGTGGTTTCTAATGATGCGATTTCCGGGAAATTGGCGTTGACGCTGGATTTGTCGTTATTTTTATTAACCTAGATTCGACCTACGCGGTCGTATTTTCGACCGCGTAGGTCGAGGAAGGTATGATGGAAAAAAAAGAGACGAAACAAATAATTGTCACTTCAGCCTTAGTGTTAGTGTTGCTGATAACAGTTTCTAACGCTGTTAATAAATCTAAGCAGCGTAAAAATAATGCTGCTATAAAGGCTGCTGAGGCTAAAATTAAGTCAGATACTAAGCCAGATGAAAATATTGTTTTGTATGCGCAGCTTGAAGAAGAAGCGAAAAAGGTGCGCATACGCCGCGATCCTTTTAGCTCAATGATGCTTCTAGAACAGGAGCCCAGAACCGCCAAGCTTTATTTAAAAGGGATTATTTGGGATAAAGAGCACCCCTTTGCTATAATTAATGATGATACGGTATCAATCGGAGATAGATTTGCAGATAATGAGGTTATGGATATACAGGAACAAAAGGTTATTTTAAAAAATTCCGAGAAAACTTTCGAGCTTACCTTAGAATAAATAATCATATAGGTTTATTGTTATGCAGCAGACTGAATATTCGGTAGCAATTATTGGTGCCGGAGCATCCGGCATAACTGCCGCTATTAACGCCTCTCAATCAACATCCTCTGTAATAATCTTGGAGCGCCTATTAACTGCCGGGAAAAAAATTCTTGCCTCTGGCGGTGGTAGGTGTAATATCCTTCCTGTTAATTTTAATGCTCAAGCGTATAATTTGGAAGCAATACCACTTGTAAAATCTATTTTTGCTAAGTTTGGGTATGCTGAGATAGAAAAATTTTTTAAAGGGCTCGGGCTTAATTTTTATACTGAAGGAAAGCGGATTTTTCCTGTGACTAACCAGGCTTCTTCGGTGCTTAAACTGTTAGAATTAGAACTTAAGCGTAAGAATATTAAAATAGAGCCGGGGTTTTGTGTACAGGATATAAATTTTAGCCAAGGTGCTTTTGTAATTAAATCAGCTCAAGGTAAGAGTATTAGGGCCAAAAATGTTATTTTGTGCGCAGGCGGAGAATCTTATACGGCGCTGGGTTCTGATGGAAGCGGGTTTAAATTAGCAAAAAAACTTGGGCATTCTATAGTTGAACCTGTTCCGGCAGCAGTAGCTTTGGTGAATAAAGATAAACATTTTCATTTTCTACAAGGACAGAAAATAGATGCTTGTGTGAATTTAAGATCAGAAGGGGATCTGCTTTTTACTAAATATGGGCTTTCCGGAACTGCGATCCTTGATATCAGCCGCGAGGTTTCAGTAGCTTTAAATAGAGATAAAGTCAAATCTGTTCATTTAGAGATTGATTTGGTAGTACATTTTTTGCCTAAAACGCTTTTTGATGAATTCCAGCGCCGTAAAGAAATTAACTGGCCAAAAGATGAGTTTTTAAGCGGTATTTTACCTAATAAATTTAATCTGGCGTTTAAAGAAGAATGCGGAAAGTTGAATTCACAGGAGCTTGTGGATCTTCTTAAGAAATATCCTGTAGAAATAACCGGAACCCGTGGATGGAGTGAAGCTGAATTTACTGCCGGCGGAGTAAATTGCGAGGAAGTAAAATCCGGGACGCTTGAGTCTAAACTTGTGCCAGGACTTTATTTTGCAGGTGAGATTTTAGATGTGGATGGGCCTCGCGGCGGATACAACTTAGCCTGGGCTTGGGCTTCCGGGCTTGTTTCCGGTCTCCTATAAAAAGTGTCCCTAAAGCTAAATAATTATTGACAAATTTTTTCACCGGAATAAAATTGTAAATTTAGAGGTATAAAAAAGGGGGAAAATATGAACACCGGACTTACTGCAATTAACGAAAAGGTTCAGAGGGAAAACGTTGTAATTGCAAACCTTGTTTCCGAAATTAAAAAAGTCATTGTCGGTCAGGATTATCTTATTCAGCGTCTTTTGGTGGGCATTCTTGCAAACGGCCATATTCTGGTGGAAGGTGTGCCGGGACTTGCAAAAACTCTTTCGATTAAAACGCTTTCTGCCTGCCTAAATACTAAATTCCAAAGGATCCAGTTTACTCCTGACCTGCTTCCTGCAGACCTTATCGGAACCCTGGTTTATAATCCTAAAGACGGATCATTTTATACGAAAAAAGGCCCTGTTTTTTCTAATATTATTCTGGCTGATGAGATTAACCGCGCGCCTGCTAAAGTGCAAAGCGCTTTACTTGAGGCAATGCAGGAGCGCCAGGTGACAATTGGAGAGGTTACTTATAAACTCGATGAGCCATTCTTAGTCATGGCAACCCAAAATCCTATCGAGCATGAAGGGACTTATCCGCTTCCGGAAGCCCAGGTTGACCGTTTTATGCTTAAAATTAATATCTCTTATCCTAATATGGATGAGGAGCGCTTAATTTTAAAGCGCATGGGTTTTACCGATAAAAAAATTGAGGTGAATAAGGTAATTGACCCAAAAGATATTATGCGGCTGCGCCAGGTAGTTGATGAAGTCTATATGGATGAAAAGATAGAGAAATATATCCTGGATATTGTTTTTGCAACGCGCGATCCGAAGAAATATAAACTAGATGATTTATCGGCTCTTATCCAATATGGCGCTTCTCCGCGGGCGACGATTTACTTAAGTTTAGCTGCAAAGGCTTTTGCTTTTATTCAGGGGCGCGGTTATGTTACGCCTCAAGATATAAAATCTATTGGGCCTGATGTCCTGCGCCATCGTGTTATCGTAAGTTATGAAGCAGAGGCTGAGGAAAAGACTTCCGAAGATATTTTACGTACAATATTTAACGGAGTAGAAGTTCCGTGATTCCAAGAGAAGTATTAAAAAGAATTCGGCGTATCGAGATTACTACTTCGCGTATTGTGACGGATGTATTTTCCGGCCAATATCATAGCGTTTTTAAAGGCCGTGGCATGGAGTTTGATGAAGTTCGTCCTTATGAGCCTGGGGACGAGATTCGCTCAATTGACTGGAATGTTACCGCGCGCACCGGCCTTCCCTACGTAAAAAAATTCGTCGAAGAACGGGAACTTACGGTAATGTTGCTGCTTGATATGTCCGCCTCAAGTTTCTTTGGCACCGCAGGCCGTTTAAAAAGCGAACTGGCTGCGGAACTTTGCGCTGTGCTTGCTTTTTCTGCAATACGCAACAACGACAAAGTCGGCCTGATCATTTTTACCGACCGGATAGAAAAGTTTGTCCCACCGCGTAAAGGCCTGCGCCATGTTTTACGCGTCGTACGCGAAGCGCTTTATTTTAAACCTCAAGGAAAAAATACGGATATTAATGCCGCGCTTCTTTATCTAAGCCGGGTTACTACGCGGCGCACAGTAGCATTTATCATTTCGGATTTTTTTGCTCCGGATTTCAAAAAAAAGCTGGCGGTGGCCAATAAACGCCACGATCTAATTGCCATTACTATCACCGATCCGGCCGAACAGTCATTAGAAGACGTCGGGATCCTGATGCTTGATGATCCGGAGACCGGAGAAAGTTTTATGATAGATACGTCAGATAAACGTTTGCGGGAAAATTATGCTGAAAGAAATAAAAAAAGACAGGAGGAGAAAAAATATTTATTTCGTTCAAGCGGTGTAGATTTAATCGATGTGCGCACGGATATACCATATACCATGAGTTTAATGAAATTTTTTAGAGTCCGAGAAAAAAGGAGGAATTAAAATGAAAATAATTAAGATTTTGATTTTTGCAATTATAGTCTTTTTAGCAGGTTTTTATACGCATAAAATTACCGGGTTAGAGAAAAAAGAAACTGTTAGCTTGGGAAATATTGCGCAAGTTGAATTGACAAATGCCCCAGAGGAAAAGCAGCCTGTTGATACATCGGAAGTTGTTGCCCGCATAGGCAGCCGGATGATTAGGATGCAGGAGATCGAGCGGATGATTGAGAAATTGCCGGAGCAGATAAAGACGTACGTAAAAGAGGGCGAAGGCAAAGCCAGATTGATCAAAGAGTACGCTACTTCTGAGGCTATTTATGAAAAAGGGAAAAAACTTAATCTTTTGCAAACTCCGCAAGCCAAGGAGTTTGTTGAAGAGATGTCCAAGCAGTTTGTGATAAAAGATATGATTGAACTTGAACTTAAGGAGAAATTGATAGTTACTGACCAGGAGCTGAAACTATATTATGAGACGAATCAAAAATATTTCACTACTCCCGGGACGATTGATATCAGGTTCATTGAATTAGTTGATTCTGCCAAAAAAGATAAAGTTATTAATCAGTTGAAAAATAAAGAAGGCCAAAAAGCAGAAGGAATAATTAAAAGTAGGCCTGCTATTATCGGAATAGGCCTGGCAAAAGAAGCAGTAGATAAGCTTTTTACCGAGAATAAAGATGCTATTGTTGGCCCGCTTGAGATAAACAAGAAAAATTATATTTTTATGATCGATGATAAAAAAGAGGAGCAAGTAAGGCCGTTTGATCAGGTTAAGCCTGAGGTTGAATCGGCTTACAAAACGCAAAAACAAGACGAAATCGTGAATAATTTTGTTAATAAAACTATAGAGGAAAGCGGGCTTGAGGTGTTATTTAAGCCTTCGGTAAAAGATGAGGAAAAGAAATAGTATATATGTAGGGATAGCTTTTTGTTTTTTTGCGGCAGTAGCATTAGCTGCAGAAGCTAAAGCCTTGAAACCGGTTTTAAAAGCTACGCTTGATAAACCGATTCTGACTATTGGTGAAAAATTTCGTTACAAGATCAGTGTAGAGGCGGATAAAAACACGCAAATAGAGCTTCCTGATGTCGGGCAGTTTAGTAAAGATTTTGCAGTTAAGGATTTTGGTTCGACAGTTAAGAAGGGGAGGAAGCGCCAAATAGTTGAAGGTTGGTATGTTTTGGATACTTACAATACCGGGAAAATCCCCCTAAAAGGTGTTAAGGTAAAATATCGCCGAAAAGGTAACGATATTTGGGAAGAGGCAGAAGTAGAAGAAAAAGAGATTGAAGTAAAAAGCCTATTAGCCGGTGAAAAAGGAGTCCTGAAACTTAAAGAGGATGCTAAGCCGGTAAATTTACCTTCAAAAAAGAAGCCGTTTTTATTGGCGCTTCTTTTAGCGGTGATTGCAGGAACAATTGGGTTATTCTTTTATCAGCGTAAAAAAATTGTAAAATTAGCAAAACTAATTCCTGCGCATGAGATTGCTTTTAAGCGTCTTTCTGAGTTAAAGGCCAGAGATTTTCCGAGGAAAGGCCAATGGGAGAAGTTTTATGTGGAGCTTTCTGATATAGTGCGCCGGTATATTGAGGCTCGTTTTGCGGTACATGCTCCGCAGATGTCTAGTGAAGAATTTCTTATTTTTGCCCGTGAGCGTGATGAATTAAACCGCAGCCAGAAAGAGTTGCTGCGGGAGTTTCTTTTATCCTGTGACCTGGTAAAATTTGCTCGTTACGCGCCTGTTATGCAAGAGGCAGATAATGCGTATCTGGCAGCGGAAAATTTTATCAAAGAAACCCACGCGACCTACGCGGTCGAAAATTCGACCGCGTAGGTCGCGGAAGCTGTTAAATTAGGTATATGCACTTACGAAATCCTGTTTTCCTTATTCTTGTTCCAATTGTATTCTTAATCTTTGAATATCTGCGGCGCAGGCAGAAGTTTAGCGGTTTTAAATTTTCTTCAGGAAGCTTACTTCGCGGTTTAAGCAGTTCTTTTAAGCTTAAGCTAAGTAAAGTTATGATTTATTTACGTGCGGCCGGGCTTACTTTACTTATTTTCGTTTTGGCAAGGCCGCAATCTCCAGTCGAAGACTCAAAAATCCAATCAGAAGGTATTGATATTGTTCTGGCCATTGATTGCTCAACTAGTATGCTGGCTGAAGACTTTAAGCTCGGAGTCCGGCGGCAAAGTAGGATTGAAGTAGTTAAAGACGTAGTTAAAGATTTTATCAAAGCAAGAAAAGACGATCGTATCGGGCTTGTAGCATTTGCTGCCCGCGCTTATACAGCTTCACCCTTGACTCTTGATTACGGCTGGTTGCTTGAGAACCTGGCGCGACTTAAAACCGGATTAATTGAAGACGGCACGGCAATTGGAGCAGGGATTGCTTCGTCCTTAAATCGTTTAAGAGATACTAAAGCAAAAAGTAAGGTAGTTATACTTCTTACTGACGGGCGCAATAATATTGGCAATATCTCTCCGCTTACTGCCAGTGAGGCAGCTAAAGCACTTAAGATTAAGATTTATACTATTGGCGCAGGTTCAAAAGGGCTTGCTCCTTACCCGGTAAAAGATTTTTTTGGTAATACTGTGTATCAGCCGGTAGAGGTAGATATTGACGATGAACTATTGAAAAAAGTGGCCGATTTAACCGGAGGAAAATATTTCCGCGCCACAGATACCGCAAGCCTGCGCCAGATTTACCGCGAGATCGACCGGATGGAAAAAACTGTGATTGAGGATAAAGGGTATGCGCAATACAACGAATTGTTCGGATATTTTTTACTGCCGGGATTGGTGCTATTGATTTTAGAAATCGTGTTGGGGAATACTTATTTGAGAAAGTTGCCTTAAATTAGGGACACTTCTTAAAATTTAGGGACACTTTTTAACGTAAAATTATAATATTGTAAAAAGTGTCCCTGTAAGAAATGTCCCTAACATAAAACATGCGTATAGCAAATATCGGACTCTTAGGATATTGCCTTTTAGCTTTTATCGCGTTTGCGGGATTCTACCTCTGGGCATTTAAACAAAGACGTATTGCCCGGGAAAAATTCGCCAAGCAGGAACTTTTAAAAGAGCTACTTTTATCAGTAGATTTTCGCCTGCAGAAATTGAAAGCCGTTGTTATAATTTTAGGCGTAGCGCTTTTGCTTATTTCTTTATTACGTCCACAATGGGGTTTTCGCTGGGAAGAGATAAAACGTAAAGGCGTAGATATACTTATTGCTTTAGATAGTTCAAAAAGTATGCTTGCCGAGGATGTCCTGCCAAGTCGTCTCCAGCGCGCTAAACTTTCACTTAAAGATTTAACGCGTCAGTTAAAAGGGGATCGTATCGGTTTGATTGCATTTTCCGGCACGGCATTTTTACAGTGTCCGCTAACTGTTGATTACGGCGGATTTTTATTATCCCTGGATAATATTGACAGCAATACTATTCCGCGCGGAGGGACATCTTTTTCTAGCGCTATTCAGGAGGCAATCAAAGGTTATGCCGGAGGCCAGAAAAAATATAAAGTCCTGGTGATAATTAGTGATGGTGAAAATCTAGAAGGTGACCCCTTAAAGTTAGCTGAAGTTGCCAAAAATGAGGGGATTATTATTCATTGTATCGGTATCGGCACTAAAGACGGAGAGCTTATTTTTACTCAGGAATCGGGCAATAGAGAATATGTTAAGGATAAAGAAGGTAACGCTGTAAAGTCCCGCTTAGATGAAACGCTTTTGCAAAAGATTGCCCTTGCTACCGGCGGAAGCTACATACGCGCTACTTCTAAAGAGTTTGGTTTGAGTTTATTATACGAAGAAAGAATTTCTAAGATGGAAAAGCGGGAATTAGAAGGCCATCTTGCTAAAAATTATCAGGAGCGTTTTCAATGGCCGCTTGCTTTGGGATTCTTATTTCTTTTACTTGAACCGTTCATTCCGGAACGTAAGAAAATAAACTGATGAAGAATATACTCTTAACCTTGGCCTTACTGCTTTTTTCCTATCCCAATGCCCAAGCTGCGAGTGCCGAGTCTTTAGTTATAAGAGGTAATCGCTACCTAAACGCCGGGAAATTTGATGAAGCACTCATTAATTATAATGAAGCGTTGATAAAAGAGCCGAATTCAGAGCAGATCTGTTATAATATGGGCTTAGCTTATCTAAAAAAAGCACAGCAGGAAGAGGCAATCTCTTCTTTTGAAAAAGCGCTTTTATCTCCGGAGAAAAAACTTGAGTCTTTGGCGAATTTTCAGATCGGGAATGCCAAATATTATTTAGGAAAGAGTAAAGAAAATACTGAGCTTGAAAAAGCAGTTGAGTTGATGCGTCAATCACTTGATTATTATAAACGTACCATAGAGCTTGATCCTAAGAATAAAGATGCTAAATTTAACCACGAATTAGTAGAAAAAGAGCTTAAGGCGCTTTTAGAGCGCTTAAAACAGGAACAAAATTGCCCTCGCCCGGATAAAAATAATAAAGAAGAAAAGGAAGAGGATAAAAAGAAACAAGAACAGGAGCAGCAAGGCCAGAGCCAAGAACAAGAAAAACAAGAAGAAGAAAAAGAGATGTCCACCGAAGAAGCCAAGATGCTGCTTGAAGGATACCGTCAGGATGAAAATAAACCGATGAAGCTGCAAGATGAAGGAAATTATAAGGAAAAAGAAGTAGAGAAGGATTGGTAATGGAAATAGTTAAACAAACGGTGTCATTGCGAGCGCAGCGAAGCAATCTAAAAATAAGATTGTTTCGTCGCTTCGCTCTTTGCAATGACAAAGTAATTCTGATTATTTTATTATTAATCTTTTGTCCTACCTTTGCTTTTGCCAAAGATATCACTTTTGAGGCTATGGTGGACAGGGATAAAGTTTCTGTCGGAGAATCACTACAGCTTAATCTTACTTTTTTAAATACGCAAAACATCACTACTCCGCAGCTTCCAGATATTGATGGTTTCCAGGCGCGCTATCTCGGGCCTTCTACGCGCATGTCGATTATTAATGGTAAGGTAACAAGCTCTGTGACCCATGTTTATACGCTTTTAGCGATGAAAAAAGGGAATTTTTCTCTCGGGCCGTTTAGTTTTAATTATAATAACGATACCTATAATTGTTCTGTGGTAAAAGTTGAGGTGGTAGATGCCGGGCAAAGTAGCGCGCCCGGACAGAATATAGGGCATACCGCTTTATCGCAGAACATCAGCGATAGGGTTTTTGTGGTGATGCAGCTTAAAAAAAATAAATTTTATTTGAATGAACCGGTGCCGGTTACAATCAAGCTTTTCGTAAACCGTGTGGGGATACGTGATATTCAGTTTCCTGAGTTTAATCATGAAGGTTTTTCTGTCGAGCAATACAAGCAGCCTAAACAATATCAACAGGAGGCAGAAGGCGTAATTTATGAAGTGATTGAATTTCAAATATCGCTTTTTGGTTTAAAACCGCTTGAGACTCGCCTTGGCCCGGCAATTATTAACTGTAATCTAGTTGTGCAAAAACAGAAACAGCTTGATGATATTTTTGAGAATTTTTTTGGCCGCTATGAAACTCGTGCTTTAGAATTAAAATCCGCGGATATTCCGGTTGCAGTTTCAGCGCTTCCAGAAGAAGGAAAACCTGCTGATTTCCAGGGAGCAATAGGAGATTTTACTTTTGTGGCAACTGTTTTGCCTAAGGAAGTAAAAGCAGAAGACCCGGTGACAGTGAAAATTAATATAAGCGGCAGCGGAAATTTTAATACGGTAAATATTCCGTTATTAAAGAATAAAGATGGTTTTAAGGTTTACCAACCACAGATAAAGCAAGATGAGTCTGGAAAAACTTTTGAACAGATTCTTATACCGCTTAATGAAAAGATAACTGAGATTCCGGATTTAGTTTTTAGTTTTTTTAATCCGGAGAGCGGAAGTTATAAAACTATTACGCAAGGCCCGTTTCCTTTAAAAGTACTCCCGGCTTCTAAAGAAGAGGCCAAAATCATTGAGCAGTCTGATTCCGGTAAGATAACGATAACCCGACAGGAAGAGAAATTAGGCCGCGATTTAGTCTATCTTAAGACAAATTTAAGAGAAGTGCGCAGAAAAGGGCTTTATCTTTTTCGCGCGCCAATTTTTTGGGTGTTAAACTTAATAGTTTTTATAGCTGTTTTTACCGCAATTGCCTTACAAAGAAGAAAAGAAAAACTTAAAACCGATGTACGCCTTGCGCGCCGGCTGAAAGCGCCTAAAAAATCAAGGGAAGGCCTTAAAAAAGCATCGGGCCTGCTAGCTGAAGGAAAGACTGAAGAGTTTTATAA